>CACPSE010000003.1:0-44204 GCA_902636535.1 uncultured Wolbachia sp.
CTGTATGTCTTTACAAAACTTCATCTACATCTAGATTTTTATCTAAATAAGCTGAACGCGCTTATAAAGCGTTACAAGACATCAAAAAATGCCAATACTTGACAGAGATAGTAAAGGACTAGCTAACTCGGGGATTCTTTGTCTTTTTTTCTGCTTAGTAAACTTCTTAAACATTTGCAGCGTAGGTTAGTTGCAATTAAAAGCAGCTGAATCTTGCTTGTCAAGCGTTTTAAACATAAAAAACGCCAATATTTTAAAGCAGATAATAACCCCAGGGCTTCTTTTGCCTTTTTTTTATTTGGTAAATTTCTTAATGTTTATGGCTAACATATTTAAGGGTAACTTCCGCTAGTAGGGTATCATCCCAGTGCGTGACACTGGGATCTAGCCTTTATTATTTGGTTAAAATTAAGTCTTCTGGATCCCAGTGTCAGCTACTTTCATGACATCATCATAAAGTAAACCAGTGTCACGCACTGGGATGACAAAAAAAGGAGCACTGGGATGACAAGAGGGGGCACTGCCGTCATCAAGGAACTAGTGTCAGCTACTTGGATGACGCCTCACCATGTCATCCCAGTGCGTGACACTGGGATCTATTTTGCATGTAACTCCAATTGTGTTTTGGCATAAAACACGACGCGTATTAGACTTATTTGCAAGCAAAGCTTGCTAGATCCCAGTGTCAGCTACTCGGATGACAGGAGAAGGAGGCTACTTGCATGACACCATTCTTTTTCCTGGATTCCAGACTGGAATGACATCATCCTTTTTTCTAGATCCCAGTGTCAAGCTACTCGGATGACAGGAGAAGGGGCTACTTGCATGACGGTGTCGGTAAACTTAGAGCTATAATAACTATTTGCCTTTTTTCTGCTTAGGTTATGCAAGAAGTCTACTGTCTGAGAAAAAGTAGATAAAGGGTGAAGAAAGATAGAAGTGTTTAGATAGCTCAAAAAGAACGTTAAGTCATGCTTTTTATTTATATTGACAGCGTATATGACATCGTTTACGATTAAAGTTAATAACAATAATTTATATTTATCATGTTTGCAGTAATTGAGACTGGTGGAAAGCAATATTTAGTAAAAGAAGGTAGTATAATAAAGGTAGAGAAGTTAGAAGCTGAAGAAAAAAAAGAGGTGGAAATCAATAAGGTGATTTGTATTTCAAATAATGGCTTATCTTATTCATCTAATGCTACTGTTAAAGCTGAAGTATTGGAGCAGTGTAGAGGAGAAAAAATTATAATCTTTAAGAAGAAAAGAAGAAAAAATTACCGTAGGAAAACTGGTCATAGGCAGTATATAACTGTTCTTCGTATCAATGAAATTAATCTTCAAAAGTAAGAGGTAAAATATGGCAACTAAAAAATCAGGTGGTAGTTCCTGTAATGGTAGAGATTCGGCAGGTCGTAGGTTAGGAATAAAGAAGAATGGGAAGGTTATTCCTGGTAACATAATTGTGCGCCAAAGAGGCACAAAATTCCATCCTGGAAAGAATGTTGGTATAGGTAAAGATCATACGATTTTTGCTAAAATAGAAGGCTGGGTCAGCTTTAGAAGGTCAGCAAATAAAAAGACTTTTATTGATATCTTGCCTACAGATAATATGAAAGCTTCAGCTTGAATAAATCATGGGGCTGTAGCTCAGGTGGTTAGAGCGCACGCCTGATAAGCGTGAGGTCGGAGGTTCAACTCTTCCCAGACCCACCATTTAGTAGTTACTAACTGTGTTTTCTATAGCGGTTTTGATGTTGTATAAGCAAAAACATGAGTTTATATAAAAATTTAATAACCAGTGAATCAGTGGCTGCTGGTCATCCAGATAAAGTAGCAGATCAAATTTCAGATGCAATACTTGATGAATACCTTTTTACTGATCCTTTTGCGCGAGCTGCAATAGAGACTTTAGTCACCAAAGATAACGTTATTATAGCTGGGGAAGTATTCGGACCTAACATTGAGAATAGCAGGATTGAAAGTATTGTACGGAATACAATAAAAGATATAGGTTATGAGCATGATGGGTTCCACTGGAGAGAAGTGAAGGTAAATATATTGCTGCATGAGCAATCAAATGACATTGCAATAGGGTTGGATCAAGGTGCTGGGGATCAGGGCATAATGTATGGCTATGCAACAATAGAGACAGAAAACCTTATGCCGGCACCCATTTTTTATGCACACTCGATTCTGAAAAATATCATGAGTGCAGTTAAAGAAGCAAAACTTGGTCCAGATGCAAAGTCACAAATCACTTTGGCATATGAGAATAACCTCCCGGTACGTGCTGAAAGTATTATTGTCTCAATACAGCACCCTGAAGATTTGGATCAATCAAAAGTAAAAGAAATAATTTACCCTTACATAGTTTCATCTCTACCTGAAGGATGGATGTGTCCTGAGGAAAATCTCTTAGTCAATCCAACTGGTAGATTTGTTATTGGTGGGCCAGTTGGTGATTGTGGATTAACCGGACGAAAAATTATGGTTGATACTTATGGAGGTTATATTCCACACGGTGGAGGGGCATTTTCCGGAAAAGATGCAACTAAAGTTGATAGATCTGCAGCTTATATGGCAAGATACCTTGCTAAAAATATTGTCTTTGCAGGTTTGGCTGAACGTTGTCTTGTGCAGCTTTCTTATGCAATTGGTGTATCAAAACCTACTTCATTCTATATTGATACATTTGGTGCGAATAAGGTAGAGGAAAGAGTAATTAAAAAGTTTATCGAGAATAATATAGATTTATCAACAAAAGGCATAATCAAGCATTTATCGCTTAATCATCCTATATATAAACGTACAGCCTGTTATGGACATTTTGGTAAACAGTCAGAAAATGACGGTGGATTTTCTTGGGAAAGCATGGACTTATCTACTGATCTTTGTAGAGAATTCAATATAGAAGGTAATAGTAAAATTTCTTTAGATTGCTAAAATTTTTGATTTACAGCCCTATATTTATATACTAGCTTATTGTTAAAGTATAATTGCTTTTTCATAATAATTATACTATGTTAGTGATAATTTTTTTATATTCAGTTTTTATTGTGAGGCTCATGCAATGTGTAATGACATAAAAGAAGACTTTTATAGCTTAGCTATAGAAGAATCATCTGATCTTATTGATGAAATAAAAAAACATCCTTTTAATGTTGAATTGATGAATGGCAAATTAAGTTATAAGAAGTTCAAGTTCTACGTTCAACAGACTTTTTATGCTTAGTGGATTGCACTCGTGCTTTTTTAATTATTGCAGCTAGAGCTAATGATATTGAAACAATGGATAAATTAACCTTTATAGCTCGTAAAATATTCAGTATGCGAAGTCTATGTGAGGAGCAGTTTACAGAATGTAACTCATCCGATAATCACAAAAGATCGAAATCTAGTTCTGCCTTTATTGATTTCTTCATGCGTGCTGCATACCATAATTCAGTAGCTGAAGGCTTAGCAGCTTCTTATCCATGTTTTAGTATGTGTCAGATCTCCTTTCAACATACGGTAAAAGATAGCATTCTTTCAAGCAATAAGTATAAAAAATGGATTAATCTCTATAATACTAATATAGTGGATAACACAGATGATGCTATAACTGAGATTGTGAATAAGCTGTATAGAGAATCTAGTAATAAGGAGAAGAAAAAGATGCTCGAGTTTTTTCGTAACAGATTAGAACTTGAGGTAATATTCTGGGATGAGATGTATTACTCTAATATATCTAGCAAAGAATATTAGCAGCAGATTATTTACGTTGACTTGATCTTTATCGGTAACTACAGTGTTCAGTGGCATAATTAGGAGCTGTTACGGGTCAAATCTTTTAAAGGATATAATTGAGCATCCTTTTAATGTTAAGTTGGCGAATAATACCCTAAATATAGAGAACTTCAAATTCTATGCTCAACAAAAGACGTTGCTCTTAGGTGATTATATTCGTACCACCTTAATTACTGCATCCAGAATGGAAGATTATAGTAGTATTATCTCGCTTACTGAAGTAGCCCAAAGAGCAGTGACTGTTAATAGAGCGCTATATGACTACTACTTTACTATGTACAGTATAAGTCGTGGAAAGAAATCTCTTGAGTGTTTTAATTTCACTAATTTTCTTTTATCCATCTCGTATAGTAATACCTATGAGGCTATGACGGTTTTGTATTCTTGCATATTTATATACAAGACTATCGTTGATAGCTTGAAAAATAGATTCAAAAAAAATAATAGATATAAGGATTGGTTTTATTTTTGTTACAGTGATTCAGTAAAGTCTGGATGTATTATTTTGGAAAATATTATTGATGGATATTGCAGCAGAGCAAGAGAAAATGAAAAGAGCAAAATGCTTGAGTTGTTTAGAATAACTGCACAATTTGTGTTAGATTTTTTAAACGGTGCATATAATTTTTCAAGATTCAATCAATTTCCTAAGGAACATTGACAATTTTAAGCTAATTTGTATCCTTAGTAAGTATTTTTTAAAATGCTATGAAAAGTAAAGAACATGATTTTCATTTAGTGGACCCAAGTCCTTGGCCAATTGCTATATCAGCAGCAATTCTTATTTTTGCACTTGGATTAGTTGGCGCGCTTCATAAACAAATTTTCGGAATGTTTTGTTTAGTTCTGGGAATCTCCGCAGTATCAGGGGTGCTGTTTTATTGGTGGAGAGATGTAATAAGGGAGGCCATTTATGACAAATGTCACACTGCCACTGTAAAACATGGACTCAAATTTGCAATGTACTTATTTATTCTCTCGGAGGTCGTATTTTTTATAGTGTTCTTTTGTTCATTCTTTAAAGCCTGGCTTGATCCAGTTTTTTTATTTGAGGCGTTTTCTCCCGCAAAAAAAGTTGAATGGCCCCCTGAGGGAGTTTTGCCACCTGATCCGTGGTCACTACCATTCATGAATACATTAATATTATTGCTTTCTGGTACAACAATTACTTGGGCAAATCACTCTTTACTTAAAAATGATAAAAAGAGCATGATTAAAATGCTGTCCATAACTATATTGCTTGGAGTTTTTTTTATAATAGTGCAAGCAATAGAGTATCATGAAGCGAGTTTTTCTCTACAAGAAACAGGAGAAAAGCTTATTTATACATCCAATTTTTACATGATTACCGGTTTTCACTGTGCACACGTTATAATAGGAATAATATTTTTATCAGTGTGTTTATTTAGAGCGCGGAAAGACCAATTTACACCTCAGGATCATTTGTGCTTTGAGTTTGCCTCCTGGTATTGGCACTTTGTAGATATAGTCTGGATATTTTTATTTTTATTTGTCTATTGGTTAAGCGTTTATTAAGTGGTTAAAATAATAGGTCTAGATCCAGGAATAAGCAAGACTGGATGGGCCATTATCGACCTAAACGAAAATAATAATATTGAATTTTTGGGCGGTAGTACCATATCAACTGGTGGTAAATTGGATACAGGTGAACGCTTACATATAATTTTTGAACAATTAAAGAAAGTAATTTCCCTATACTCTCCGAATGAAGCTGCGGTAGAAAAAATTTTTGTTAATAAAAATCCTAAATCTTCACTAACTTTAGGATATGCAAGAGGGGTTGTAATTTTAGCGTTGAAAATAACAGATCTAACTATAAATGAATATGACGCAAATTATGTAAAAAAAAGCATTACCGGAAATGGCCATGCTGATAAGGATCAGATTATATTTATGGTGAAGCAGATAGTTAAAAATTTGAATATAAAATGCCACCATGCTGCTGACGCTCTTGCTGTAGCAATTTGTCATGCTTATACGAAAGGTTCTTGTTTTGTTGAGTAACTTTATATGAGATTCAGTTTGAAGATTTCCAGATCTGGAGAAATTATTTAATTGCATTTATCTTGTCTAACGTTCGTTGCAAAATAATACATGCGGAGATTTTATCATCTATTTTTTCGATTTTGTGATTGATATTCCGGTGATTTTTAGTGTATGAGTTGCAATAGATGTTGATAAGCTTTCGTCTTGTAAGTATATATTTACTTTATATTTTTTTATTATTTTATTTGCGAATTGGATTATGGTTTTACACCATTTAGTTTCTTGTTCGTCTATTTTTAATGGTAGTCCTATTACCATTGATCCAGCTTCATTTTCTTTAAATATTCTATGCAGATAACCTAAATCTTTGCTCATATTTTTCCTATAATATACACTATGAGCTGTGGCTATAAGCTGTGTTTTATCGCTAAATGCTATGCCTATTTGCTTTTCTCCCATGTCAAGGCACATTATGCGCTTATCTTTTGGAATAGACTTTAGAAACTCATCTGGACTTTTATGTAGCATCTATTGACACGACAAGCATTCATCGTAGTCAATATCTGTTTTTTGTTGCAATATTTCACTTTTTTTGAATATGTCATGCGAGACCTTATCGGCTCTCTGCATTGATTGTGATCTGCAGTAATATAAGCTCTTCAATCCTTTTTTCCAAGCAAGCATGTGTATTTTGTGCAAGTAACGTTTATGTACGTTGGCAGGTAAGAACAGATTTACTGATTGAGATTGACAAATATACGAAGTTCTATCACTTGCATGTTCTATAATCCATCTTTGGTCAAGCTCGTACGCTGTTTTAAATGTCAATTTTTCATGCTCACTAAGAAAATCTAAATGCTGAACGGAACCCTCGTTTGTTGAAATTGAAGACCATATTTTATCATTGTCTTGATTTTTTTCTGCTAATAGTTTTTGCAAGAATTTATTTCGCACTACAAATGAGCCTGTAAGTGTCTTTTGTATGAATACGTTTGCTGCGTATGGTTCTATTCCAGGGGAGGTATTACCTGCAATAATGGAGATCGAGGCAGTAGGAGCAATAGCGAGTTTGTGTGTAAACCTTTCCATTAGATCAACTTCTTTGGCATCAGAACATGCTCCCTTTTCTTCTGCTAATTTTTTAGAAACTATATCTGCTTGCTCGCGTAAATACTTAAATATTTTTTTATTCCATTGTTGTGCTGTTACTGATTCAAAAGGAACCATTTTGCCTTGTAAAAATGAGTGAAAGCCCATCACACCAAGACCAATACTGCGTTCTCTGGCTGCAGAATATTTTGCTCGCTGCATTTCATTCGGTGCTTTATTTATGAAATCTTCCAATACATTATCAAGAAAGCGCATTATATCTTCTATGAAGAGTTTATTGTCTTTCCATTCTTCGTAGTACTCAAGGTTTACGGATGATAGACAACACACAGCAGTGCGTGACTTATTCAGGTGATCATAACCTGTGGTTAAAGTTATTTCACTGCATAGATTTGACATCTTGATGTCTAAGTTGAGCTTTTTGTAAGATTCTGGCTTATTGTTATTTGTTGCATCAAGGAAAATAATGTAAGGTTCTCCAGTTTCAACTCTTGCTGTTAATATTTTGATCCATATATCCCGCGCTTTTACAGTTGAAATAACCTTATTGTTGTGAGGGCTTATTAAATTCCATTCTTGATCATTCTCAACAGCCTGCATAAATTTATCTGTTACTATTACAGCATGATGTATATTTAACGCTTTGCGATTTGGGTCACCGCCTGTTGGCTTGCGTAAATCTAGAAACTCTTCTATCTCCGGATGAGATACAGGAAGGTAGACTGCTGAACTTCCTCGCCTTAGGGATCCCTGACTAATTGCAAGTGTTAGAGCATTTTGCACTACAATAAATGGAACAATTCCTGATGTTTTGCCGCTACCCTTTACGCTTTCGCCTATTGAGCGTAAATTTCCCCAATAACTACCTATGCCTCCTCCACGTGCAGCAAGCCAAACATTTTCGTTCCATAGATCAACTATTCCCTGCAAGCTGTCTTCGGTTTCATTAAGAAAGCAAGAGATAGGTAACCCTCTCTTAGTGCCACCATTGCTGAGTATTGGTGTTGAAGGCATGAACCACAAGTTGCTCATGTAGTCATAAAGACGCTGCGCATGTTCTTTATTATCAGAATAGTAATTAGCAATACGTGCAAAGAGGTCTTGATAACTTTCATTTTCTATTAAATACCTGTCTGATAGAACTGCTTTTCCAAAGTCGGTTAATTTGCTGTCCTTTGCGTAATTAATGGTAATGTTATTCATAAAGTTCCTTTTATTCTTTTATTATATATAGGTACTTAAAAGTCATCTTGAGCGATTTTTAAGTTAGGTTTTTCGGATTTTTTTGTTGATGCTGTAATGCAAACAAGATACCGTCAACCTGACTGCCATATATTTTACAGTAACTCATATAACTTATTTGCATATTTATTTCTTTTGCAACATGTTGAACATAACTTTCTGAGTGACGAAAATAGTCTCCTTTGTTTACAAAGTCAATACCTTCACCTTCCTTTCTTCTTATTAAACATACAATAACTCCTTTTTTGCTCGTAGATCTTTTTGCTAATTCCAACTCTTCTTGAAAGTCATGTAGATAATGTAGCACTTCAGCAAAGATAATTACATCATACTGCTGGTTTTTCTCTTGTTTAAGAAACTCTTTCATTTCCATATGTATTAATTCATTGTAAACAGGCTTACCTTTTATAAAGCATCCTCTTGCGATATTTAGCATTCTACTTGAAATGTCAATTCCTGTTATATGGTTTCCAATACTATTTATTTTCAAGAAATGACCACATATTCCAGTTCCACAACCAAGGTCAAGTATATTGAGCTCAGAAGTGGAGTTGTTGAAGATTTTTGTAATTATCATGTGTACAAGTTCATGCCCTCTATATTGTTTGGCAATCAACCAATGCTCAACAAAATATTCACCTGTGTAATCAAAATATTGTCTTATGAGGTTTTTTGGCAATTCTGTAATAGGCGCTGAGTTTGTCATTTTTTTTATATAGTAAGACGCCTCCTCGTGGTCATTATCTAATTTTAGTGCCCTTGTTAAATAATTATAAGCTTTGTTAGTATTCCCTACCGCAAAATGACACCTTCCGATGTTATACCAGACTATAGGTAAATGGGGGTAAAATATGCTAATTAACCAAAATCGTAACTTTGCATCTGATATGCTACCTTTATAAAAGTGATATAAACCGATTTCAATGTTGGTGTTTAACAGGTTCTTAGATTTTTTAAGAAGCACTGTCATTTCTTTATGAAGAGTATTATATTTATTCACAATGAAGTGTTTTACTTTCTTAATATTTAATACGCCAATGAGCTTAGACATACAATTTAAAGCAACGTTTTTTATAAAAGAGAGATTACTTTTCATACGTTAGAAATACTCCGAATGTTTATTATCATTTTTAGGCAATTGATTTTAACACATTTTATCTTACAAAATATCTTTTTTATTAATTTTTACTGTATATATAAGTTTACCACATATTTCTCAGATTATACTGTTTAGGATTGCTAGTATATTGTTGTTGATAATATAAGTAAATGTTTTGTGCAAAAAGGCGTTGACATATTATTTATTAGGTTATAATATATAAAAGATTAATTTAGTTTTTAGATGTTTGACAAGTTTTATGGTAGAGATTAATTTAATCTCAATTCAATTTTAATAATATTTAACTCTGCATATTCTGCATATAGTCGGATAAATAAATTATTAAGAGCACTTGATGGATGCCTTGGCGTTAAGAGGCGATGAAGGACGTGGCAGGCTGCGATAAGCTGTGGGGAATTGTCAACAAATTTTGATCCGCAGATTTCCGAATGGGGAAACCCAACTAGTTTAGCTAGTTATTACGTACTAAGTATGTAAAGCAAACTTGGTGAACTGAAATATCTAAGTAGCCAAAGGAAAAGAAATCAACCGAGATTCTGTTAGTAGTGACGAGCGAAAGCGGAAAAGGCTAGTGATTTAAGAATAAGAATTAGAATACTCTGGAAATAGTAACCATAGAAGGTGATAGTCCTGTATAAGTAGAAAGTTTTTAAATCCTTGAGTAGAGCGGGGCACGTGAAATCCTGTTTGAATATGGGGGGACCATCCTCCAAGCCTAAATACTCCTTAACGACCGATAGTGAACAAGTACCGTGAGGGAAAGGTGAAAAGAACCCCGGGAGGGGAGTGAAATAGAATCTGAAATCAAGTGCTTACAAACAGTTGGAGCTCTATATCAATTTATTGATATTTAGAGTGACAGCGTCCCTTTTGCATAATGGGTCAGCGAGTTAATCTATGAAGCAAGCTTAAGCCGTTAGGTGTAGGCGTAGCGAAAGCAAGTCTGAATAGGGCGTTTTAGTTTTATGGATTAGACCCGAAACCAAGTGATCTAGTCATGACCAGATTGAAGGTGTGGTAAAACACACTGGAGGATCGAACCAGTTAATGTTGCAACATTATTGGATGAGTTGTGATTAGGGGTGAAAGGCCAATCAAACTTGGAAATAGCTGGTTCTCCGCGAAATCTATTTAGGTAGAGCGTTGTATGTATGTTGTTGGGGGTAGAGCACTGGATAGACTAGGGGGATTCATCATCTTACCAAATCTAACCAAACTCCGAATACCAACAATTAATTATACAGCAGACACACTACGGGTGCTAAGTCCGTGGTGAAAAGGGAAACAACCCAGATCACTATCTAAGGTCCCAAAATTACAGCTAAGTGGGGAAGGAAGTAGAAAAACCATTACAGCTAGGAGGTTGGCTTGGAAGCAGCCATCCTTTAAAGAAAGCGTAACAGCTCACTTGTCTAAATAAGTTTTTCTGCGCCGAAAATGTACCGGGGCTAAAGCTGTATACCGAAGATGTGAGTACTTGTTGATTTCGATCAATGGGTGCGGTAGCGGAGCGTTCCGTAAGTCTGTGAAGGTGGTTTGTGAAAACTGCTGGAGATATCGGAAGTGAGAATGCTGACATAAGTAGCGTAAAAGAGTGTGAAAAACACTCTCACCAAAAATCTAAGGGTTCCTACGTTAAGTTAATCTGCGTAGGGTTAGTCGGTTCCTAAGGCGAGTCCGTAAAGGAGTAGTCGATGGCAATTAGGTTAATATTCCTAAACCTCTTAAGTGTGACGGGTTTCGTATTTGTATAGATCTTATTGGATTGATCTATGCTTAAAAGAAGCTCCAGGAAATAGCACTTATATTTATGAGGCCGTACCGCAAACCGACACTGGTGGATGAGTAGAGTATACTAAGGTGTTGAAAGAATGATGTTGAAGGAACTCGGCAAATTATACCTGTAACTTCGGAAGAAGGGTAACCTGCTTTTAGGCAACTATGAGTAGGTGGCACAAAATAGGGAGTAGCGACTGTTTACTAAAAACACAGGACTCTGCAAACACGTAAGTGGAAGTATAGGGTCTGACGCCTGCCCGGTGCTGGAAGGTTAATAGGAAGGGTGCAAGCTCCGAATTGAAGCCCCAGTAAACGGCGGCCGTAACACTGACGGTCCTAAGGTAGCGAAATTCCTTGTCGGGTAAGTTCCGACCCGCACGAATGGCGTAACGATTTCTCCACTGTCTCCAACATCACTTCAGCGAAATTGAATTCCCCGTGCAGATGCGGGGTACCCGCGGTTAGACGAAGAGACCCCGTGCACCTTTACTATAGCTTTACATTGCTATTAAAAGTGTGATGTGCAGGATAGGTGGGAGACTTTGAAGTTATGGCGCTAGCTATAATGGAGTCAACCTTGAGATACCACCCTTTACACTTTTGATATCTAACTATGTTTCATTATCTGGAACTAGGACATTGTATGGTGGGTAGTTTGACTGGGGCGGTCGCCTCCTAAAAAGTAACGGAGGCGTGCGAAGGTAAGCTAGAGCTGGTCGGAAATCAGCTTGATAGTATAATGGCATAAGCTTGCCTGACTGCGAGGCTGACAAGCCAAGCAGAGACGAAAGTCGGTCATAGTGATCCGGTGATTCTGTATGGAAGGGTCATCGCTCAACGGATAAAAGGTACGCCGGGGATAACAGGCTGATGGTGTTCGAGCGTTCATAGCGACGACACCGTTTGGCACCTCGATGTCGACTCATCACATCCTGGGGCTGAAGAAGGTCCCAAGGGTTCGGCTGTTCGCCGATTAAAGTGATACGTGAGTTGGGTTTAGAACGTCGTGAGACAGTTCGGTTTCTATCTGCCGTGGGTGAAGGAAATTTGAGAAGGTCTGACTCTAGTACGAGAGGACCGAGATGGATATACCTCTGGTGTACCAGCTGTTATGCCAATAGCATCGCTGGGTGGCTATGTATAGATGGGATAATTGCTGAAAGCATATAAGCAAGAAACCCTCTTCAAAAAGATTTCCCAATTAAGGCCGTGGAAGACTACCACGTTGATAGGCTAGATGTGGAAGCATGGTAACATGTGAAGCTAACTAGTACTAATAGCCTGATTGATTTATTTGCTTTCTATATGTGTGTATGCAGTGTTAAATATTAAGTTAAAATTGTTAAGTTAGAAATTTTTGTTGACTTGGTGGCTATAGCAAAAATGAACCACCCGATCTCGTTTCGAACTCGGAAGTGAAACTTTTTAGCGCTGATGGTACTTGAAAAGGGAGAGTAGGTCGTCGCCAAGTTTATAAAAATTTCTTTTTTAACTTTTTTGAATAATTTTTTATTGTGAGAAGTTGCTTCTATCTTCAAATCTAATAATTGCGGTCTAGGCTTATTCTTATTCTGCTCTAAGTATTGACTTTGCTCAAATGCTAATTCCCATTGTGTACGATGACTAGATTCTTTATATTCATAAAAATCTTCTTTAACGTTATTTGTATTTATATTGAGATTTTTGTCTTGTTCTTTTCTACTCTCTACCATTAAACACCCACACCCATTAATTTATTTTAAAAATTTTACTTATGTTATCATAAAAAATATAGTTGTAAATACCTTAATTGAGATTTTTTTTTATTTTATCTTTTTTAAGCAAATAGTTAGATCTTTTTGTAAGTTTTTATAACTTGCTTGCATAATGTTTTTATGAGTTAGTATTATGTAGTAATGCCCTATATTGCTTATATTTAAAATGTTAATTTTAGCAAGAATCCGTAATTGCCTTTTTATTTTATTTCTTTTTGCTGCTTTTCCGGCCTTTTTACTGATAGCCAGACCTACTCTAATAGTGTGAGTGTACTTTTCAGGTTCTCTTTCTTTTATAGCGTACAGTGATATATAAAGCCCACGATAAAAAAGACTGCTGAGAGCTAACTTATTTTTGAAAGCAAAGGAAAAATCTTTTTTTTTATACTTACTATGCGCATAACTTGTTACACCCTAATGAACGGCGCCTATTAAGGATTTTTCTTCCAGCTCTTGTTGCCATACGTGAACGAAATCCATGTCTGCGCTTTCTTATCAAATTTTTTGGTTGAAATGTTCTCTTCATTGTTTTTATATTAATATAATTATTTATTTTAAATTGTTTTACTTTATTGTCAAATAATGGTGAACTTGTATGACATTTTTGTAGAATAAAATTTGATGCATGGGAAAATGAATTCGGTGATAATCATACCTGTCTTACTAATCCTTTTATTTTGTTTTAGTAGGTTTCAAAAGGTAAATAAGGTTAAATCTTATCTATATCTTAGTTGTGTATGGATGCTAACTTGGTTGTTAATACTCTATAACAATTGTTTTGTAACTTCTATTTTTATAGCGTTACTTTTTTTCATGCTTGCTTTTATCTTTAAAAATAAAAGAAATAAGATAATAAAACTTTCGTTATTTGTGGCTTTGGCCATATCGTTTTTTATCACTTTATTTATAATGCTATCTATTTTTATTCAATCCATTAATTTTTTTAATAAAGTAGCTATTTCAGAATTCTTGTTCTGCTTGAAATGGGGCCACAATGTAGTCACTATCAATGAAGAGAAGATAGGATGTTTTGGTATAGCGCCGCTTTTAGTTGGTACATTACTTATAACTATTATAGCAATGTTAGTTGTCGTTCCGCTTGGTTTATTTTCTGCAATATATATTAGTGAATATGCGAGTGAGAAAGTGCGTTATATTGTTAATACAACTTTGCAAGTTTTGTCTGCTATTCCTACGGTTGTATATGGATATTTCGCGGTTGTGTTTTTGTCTTTCTTTATAAAGCAGGTAGCAAATTTTTTTGGTTTAAGTATACACTCAGAAAGTGCCTTAGTTGCCGGTTTATCGATTGGGATAATGATTCTTCCTTTTATTATTTCTTTACTCGAAGATGCCATAAGATCTGTTCCAAAAAGCTTGCGTTATGGCTTCATGGCACTTGGTGCAACTCCAGCGGAAACTATATGGCATATAACAATACCTTATGCAATGCCTACAATTTTAAGTGCAATTTTATTGTCAATTTCAAGAGTGATAGGTGAAACAATGATTGTGCTAATGGCTGTGGGAATCAACGCAAATTTGACTTTTAACCCTCTTAATTCAGTTACTACCATTACCGTGCAGATCGCTACATTACTTACCGGAGATCAGGATTTCAATAGTGTACAAACTCTTGCTGCTTATGCGCTTAGTTTAGTATTGTTTATTATTACTTGGCTATTAAATGCATTTGCATTGTTTGTAATGAAGCGTAACTAGTAAGCGTTTTAATGTTGCAAAATTTCTATTAATAATATAAAATTTATTTTCTTTAGAAGTTCTTTTATGGAATTATAGTGTTAGGTGATAAAAATAAAGAGATGAATATAGGTAGAGCGATTAAGGTAACTCAAGCAGTTGTTGATATAAAATTTGAAGGTGAATTGCCTAAAATATTTAATGCTTTAAAAAGCAAACTAAAATATAAGGATAAGGAGCTGGTTTTAGAAGTTTCGCAGCATATAGGTGACAATATAGTTCGTTGTATTGCTATGGATAGCACAGATGGCATGTCAAGGGGGGATGAATTTGTTGATACAGGTGCACCAATATCGGTGCCAATTGGGCGTTCAACTTTAGGAAGGATTTTTAATGTTGTTGGAGAGCTTATAGATGAGTGTGGTCCACTGAAGGGAAAATATAACTTAGAGCCTATACACAGAGCACCTCCAAGTTTTACTGAACAGAGAATACAGGAAGAAGTTTTAGTTACGGGAATAAAAGTTATAGATCTTCTTGCACCTTATCTTAAAGGAGGAAAAATTGGCTTATTTGGTGGAGCCGGTGTTGGTAAAACAGTCCTAATAATGGAATTAATTAATAATATAGCAAAAGCTCATAAAGGATTTTCTGTGTTTGCCGGGGTAGGGGAGAGAACGCGTGAAGGTAACGATCTTTATCACGAGATGATCACTTCAAATGTAATAAATATAAATGAGCATGAAAAATCTCAAGCTGTTTTGGTTTATGGTCAGATGAATGAGCCTCCTGGAGCAAGGGCTAGAGTTGCTTTAACAGCACTTACTATGGCAGAGTATTTTCGTGACCGTGAAAACCAAGATGTTCTATTTTTTGTGGATAATATCTTTAGATTTACACAAGCTGGTTCTGAAATTTCTGCTTTACTCGGAAGAATACCGTCAGCTGTTGGTTATCAGCCAACCCTTGCAACTGATATGGGTGCAATGCAAGAAAGAATAGCTTCAACAACTTCTGGCTCTATTACTTCTGTGCAAGCTATATATGTTCCTGCGGACGATTTAACTGATCCAGCCCCAGCAACTACGTTCTCTCACCTTGATGCCACCACAGTGTTGTCAAGGCAAATAGCTGAAATGGGAATATACCCTGCTGTTGATCCACTTGATTCAACTTCTCAGTCTTTATCTGCTGAAATCATTGGTGAAGAACATTATAAGGTAGCTTCTGAGGTGAAACGTATATTGCAAACTTATAAATCACTGCAAGATATTATCGCAATACTTGGTATGGATGAGCTATCTGATGAAGATAAAATTATTGTTGATAGGGCTCGTAAGATTCAGAAATTTCTTTCTCAACCTTTTCACGTTGCAGAAATATTTACTGGCATGCCTGGTAAATTTGTTTCACTTTCTGATACTGTTTCCAGTTTTAAAGGGATTGTTGAAGGCAAATATGATCTCTTACCAGAGGCTGCTTTTTATATGGTGGGGAATATAGATGAAGCAATAAAAAAGGCTGAATTAATACGAGCTGAAGCTAAATAAAAGTTAAAGATTATGAATTCTTTTAAAGTGCAATTTTTCTCTCCTGATGATCAAATTTCATTCAGTGGAGTGGTTTCTCTTTCAGTAACTGGACTCGAAGGGGGGCTTATGATTTTAGCTCACCATGCTCCTTACTTAATTTATTTATTGCCTGGTATAATTACTGTTAAAATAAGTAACCAAACGGAGAAAAAAATTGTAATTGACAATGGCATATTAGAAGTTGTAAATAATAGTTGTAGCATTATAACAAATCAAGTTCAGATTTTTGATCATGCAATTCATGATGAGAGATCGTTTAAAAATAAGAGAATTGGTATGTATTTAAGTTATCTTGACGAGAAGTTTCTTTCTTAGTTATTTTAGGCAAAAAGTCGGTTATCACTTTCTTATCATCCGAGTAGCCCAACTTTTGTCATCCCAGTGCTTTTTTTTCTGTCATCCAGTATTCTCTTTCCTGTCATTCCAGTGTTCACCTTTGTCATCCCAGTGCGTGACACTGGGATCCAGAAATTTTGACAACTGGATCCTATGGTCAAGTCCACTGCTATACGAACGTTGCACCTTTGAAGGCAAAAGTACAAAAAATGGCGTCATCCCAGTGCTTTTTTTCTGTCATCCAGTATTCTCTTTCCTGTCATCCCAGTGCTCACCTTTGTCATCCCAGTGCGTGACACTGGGATCTAGGTGTAAAAATATTTGTAAATTATGCAATTGGCAGGGGATTCTAGGAAAATATGTCAAAAACAATTTCTATGATGAAATAGGCTGGATTTCAGTGTCACGCACTGGAATGACACCTTGCCTTACTGAACGTTCGTGCAGTTCTGTAGCAGACACTGGGATAACACCATTTTTGTACTTTTGCCTTCAAAGATGACAATGTTTTGTAAAGATAGTTTTTTAATAGGAGATTAATATGGAAATTTTTCTTGATAGCGTTGATTTAAATGAAATTAAAGAACTAAAAGAGTTCATTGATGGCATAACAACTAATCCTTCTTTAATAGCAAAGTCCGGGCGTAAAGATAAATACGAGGATTTAGTGCGTGAAATATGCTCTATTATCAAGGGGCCTGTTAGCGTTGAAGTTGTTGCAAATAACCATGCAGATATGGTTAAAGAAGGCCTTAAGTTAGCGGAAATCGCTGATAATGTTGTGGTAAAATTGCCCCTTACATATGAAGGATTAATTTCTTGTAAAAAGTTGTGGACAGAGCATAAAATACCTGTTAACATCACATTATGTTTTTCTCCTGGACAAGCACTGTTTGCCGCTAAGGCCGGTGCTTGTTTTATTTCTCCCTTTGTTGGTCGTCTTGATGATATAAGCTATGATGGCTTATCGCTCATAGAAGATATATGCACTATATATTCTAATTACGGGTTTGATACTAAAGTTCTTGTTGCATCAGTGAGAAGCCCAGCACATGTAATAGAAGCTGCAAGGATTGGCGCTGATTCAATTACTGTTCCAGCAAAAGTACTTAAACAATTAATTAACCACCCGCTTACTGACCAAGGGCTAGCAATATTTGAAAAAGACTGGGGTGCAAAACAATAAACGGTTACAAATGAACATAAAGATTGGCAAGTTTAGGATACCCATTTAGGATAGTGGCAAATAAGGTAAACTTGGAAAAAGAGAATGAAAGTTTAAAAGCAGAAGATAAGGCTATAAAGATAGAGAACGCTGAATTAAAGGAATGGCAATGAATTTGTACAATTTTTGATAGAAGATCATCAGTTGAGTTACCTATCAATCTCACCAAAAACTATATCGAGTGAACCAATAATTGCTGCAATGTCAGCGAGCATGTGACCCTTTGCCATAAAATCCAAGGCTTGTAAATGTGCGAAGCCAGGTGCTCTTATTCGGCATCTATAAGGTCTATTGGTACCATCTGAAACTATATATACTCCGAACTCGCCTTTTGGTGCCTCAACAGCAGCATAAGTCTCACCTTCTGGCACATGATATCCTTCTGAGTAAAGTTTAAAATGGTGGATCAGAGCTTCCATAGATTTTTTCATCTCCGCTCTTGGCGGTGGAGAAATTTTTCTATCTTCAGTTTTTATTGGGCCTCCAGGCATTTTCTCTATACATTGCTTAACCAAACTAATAGACTGCCTAATCTCTGCCATTCTAACTAGATAACGGTCATAACAATCACCATTTTGGCCAATAGGTATATCAAAATCCAGTTGATCATATATCTCATATGGCTGGCTTTTTCGCAAATCCCAAGCAAGCCCAGCAGCACGCAGCATTGGTCCACTAAAGCCCCAATCAAGTGCTTGCGCTACTGATATTTCACTGATTCCTACGGTGCGTTGCTCCCATATCCTATTTTCTGTTAAAAGCTCATCAACATCGTCTATATACTTTGGAAATTGCTCTATAAACTTTGCAATATCCTCAATCAAGCCTTCTGGAACATCTGCTGCAATTCCACCTGGTCTTATGTAAGCTGCGTGAAACCTTGCGCCTGAAGCTCTTTCGTAAAATTCCAATATTTTTTCTCTTTCTTCAAAGAGCCATAAAAGAGGAGTCATTGCTCCAACATCAAGTGCTTGAGAAGAGACATTCAGTAAATGATTTAGTATTCTCGTCAGTTCACAAAATAAAACACGTAAATACTTTGCTCTGATCGGAATTTCGCATTGCAACAATTTTTCAACGCATAACGAATATGCATGCTCTTGTGACATTGGTGATACATAATCAAGACGATCAAAATAAGGCAAAGCTTGAAGATACGTTTTGTGTTCTATTAATTTTTCAGTGCCACGGTGCAAAAGCCCAATGTGAGGATCAGCTCTTTCAATCACTTCGCCATCCATCTCTAAAACAAGACGCAACACTCCATGTGCAGCTGGGTGCTGAGGTCCAAAATTTAACATCATTGTCTTTAGATCGGGCATATTTGACAGTTTAAGATATTGAAATTGTATAGGCTAAAGTGCGCTCAAAGTCAATAGACTTCTTGCATAGGCCACAACTGTCATTATGTGTTAAGTAATTCCGTTTCTTATAAAACGCACTGATAAAGAGAAACTCTAAGTTGTAGTTGTACAACTTCTGCTGTTAATGATTATTTCGCCTATTGTAACTGCTGCTAAAATAAAGCAATAATATACTTTTGTTAATAAAGAAATAGGTGATACAAAAGCTATACTTCCTGCTAGCAATAGTTGAGAACCATAAGGTAAGATGCCTTTTGTAGCACAAGCAAAAACATCTAATAAGTATGCGCTGCGATGTGGCGCAATACTGTGTTTTTGTGCAAGCCTTTTTGCAATACCACCACTTAGTAAAATAGCAATGGTGTTATTGGCAACCAAGGTAGTAACCATAGACGCAATTCCTGCTATCACAAATTCAGCTTTAGTTTTTGTGATATTGCTTTCATCGATGAGTTTATGCAACGCTTTTTGACCTTGTTTGTACATTATATGGCTCAACCCACCAATAAATAGAGCAAATATCACTATTTCGTTTACTTTTTTGAAACCGTCATACATGTCATGAGGAAATTGAACGATGGCATAGTCAAAAAAAGCTATTCCTAGCACACCAGCAATAATTATGTTTACAGTTATTGTGACTAGAGTGGCAACTTCAAACAGACCCATAATTATTAGAGAAATATAAGGAATAATTTTTATTATAGAATAATAATCTAAATTTGGTATAGAAATAATTTTTGTACTACTTGAAATCACTGCCAGATAGGTGAGTGTTATAATCCCTGCAGTAAATGCAACCTTAGAGTTTATTTTAAGTTTATCTTTTGCTGAAGCTCCCTGTGAAGAAACAGATGCAATGGTGGGATCAGATATCATTGAGAGGTTGTCACCAAACACAGCACCACCTACTACAGTTGCAGTTCCTATTTCAAGACCAAAAGCTCCACTTTTTGCCAGATTAACAGCTATAGGGACCATCAGCGCAACAACTCCCATAGATGTGCCAATTGCAGTTGAAATAAAAGCAGAAGCCAAAAATACTCCAGGAAGTAGTAATCGTGCTGGAAGGAAATTAAGAATTAAATTAGCAACAGTGTCTGCGCTACCAATTGATTGAGTAACCGCAGAAAATGCTCCGGAAAATAGAAAAATCAAGCACATAGTAAGGGTATTTTTGTCTCCCATGCCCTTGATAACAGTATCGATGTTATGTTGAATTTTATTTGTACCACGTGAGACAGCAAAAAATAGTGCTGGTAACAAGCATATTACTGGTGAAACCTGATGAAGTGGATTATCAGTTCCGATAAAAGAAAAATAAGCACCACTTCCAAGGTACAAGATTAAAAAAATAATCAAAGGGACAAAAGCTGTCATTTTACTGTACCTCAAACTTATAACTATAACTAATTAAGTGGTCTTAAGCAAGTTTGGTTCACTGGGAATGTTCAAAAAAGCATACGCGTCAAGTTAAGGAAATAAAGGTATGAAAGAGATAGAATAATAAGGTATAAGTTCTCCCAGATGTACTTTTAGTGAGAGAACCAATGAATAAAATAACTTGCTTATCAAAAAAAGCTCAAAGAATTTTTTAATGAAAAAGCAGATAAAATCTCAATTACAACAAGGTTTATAAAAAGAAAGAGAAAGCTAAAAGGTTCATCGTTCGTAAAAGCGATGGTCTTGGGTAATATAGGGGTTGATAATTGTAGCGTAGAAACAATGTGTCAATTACTAAACGAGAACTCGATAGGTATAACAAAACAAGGTTTGGATTTTAGATTTATTGAAGAAGCAGTGGAATTTATGAAAAGGATGTATAATGAATCTGTGGTTCTCTTTAAAAATATCTTGCAAGTTGATTGCAAAATCTTACAGCAATTTAATAGTGTTAAATTATTGGACAGTAGTTCTACCTAACAGTATGGAAGAGATGTATAAAGGTTATGGTACTAGCTACAGTGGCTATGAAAGCAATACTAAGTCTGGAATAAAGTTACAATTAGTTTTCGATTACATGAATCAGATAATAGACCAACTTAATTTAACGGAGGGAATAAGATCAGACCAGGGATATAGGAAACATTTAAGTAATATATCAAGCAATGATTTGCTAATATCTGATCTCGGTTATTTTGTGCCAAGTTCTTTTAAACAAATCAATGAAATAGGAGCTTATTTCATAAGTCGTTATAAATCCGATACCAACATATATGATGTAGAAACAAATCAAAAAATGGAGTTATTAGAATGTTTAGAGATTTTTAGAAAACGAGGTATTGTTAGGAAAAGAAGCAAAAATTAGAGTAAGAATTATATGTCAGAAACTAACTGAATATAGCCAGAAGAAGGAAAGCTAATAGATTAGCAAGATCGCAGGATCCTCTAAAAGAAATCAAAATTGTTGAACTGGTATAACTAATGTTCCAGAAAATAAAATTAGTGCTGAGCAAGTATTACAGAGTAAGGTGGCAAATTATTTAAATTGTATAAAAGCCATATCAGACTTGATAAGCTAAAAGAAAAGCCATGCAGAGTATTATGTGAACTATATGCTAAATTGTGCGCAATTCTTATATTTCACGGCATAGTTGGTTGCACAGAAGTGAAAAAGAATACAGAACTTAGCTTAACAAAGGCATTTATTGAGCTAAAAAGGCGGGTTAGAGAGTTATTTTTAGCACTAAAGAATAAAGTTAATAGTTTGAAAATCTTTCTTAAAAAGCTTACCATAACTTGGTCACGATTTTCATTAAAAGACAAGTACAGAAAAACTAGAGTATCTACCTTAACTTCCCTGAATTTGCTTACAATCTCTTAACTTGACGCGTATGATCTCGCAAACAGGCACGAAATTCAGTTAGTGTAATTACGTACGCCGATGATTGTGTGCCGTAGAAGCAAAAGAAGCCGAAGCTGCACAATAGATGAGCCTCGGAGCCGGTTTGCAAGAGCAGGCTTCAAACAACCATAAGCTGCTTTGGTAAGGTAGTGAGCATTATGGAAAAGGCACAATTATGTGTCATGTGTGAAATAGAGAGACGAACGCAAGTGAACCACTGATGAAGTGTCAAAAGCGTAGAGACGACGTCAAAACCAGGGGAACCTGGTATCGGGAGCTTGTTTACTGGGTGGGTGGCGTCCGGCATAAAAGTGGCGTGAATCTATTTTAGGCTATTGCATGGAACTACGGGAACCTGTCGTTTCGATGATAAGGAAGAAGTTCAAAGAGCTGATCTCTGAGGATGAGAGTACCGATGCAAAAAACAGGAGCTCGTAGTAGTGAAGAAGTTTCTGTAATGGAAATGGAGCGAAGGGATTTAGTTTTAATTGTTTATCAACCGAAAGGGAGGAGTTAATGAATAAAACAAAGTCTTTTGATATACCAAAGCAATTGATTTGGAAAGCTTATAAACAAGTATCCAAAAATAAAGGTGCGGCAGGGGTAGATAAGGTTTCGATAACAAAGTTTGAAGATAATCTATACAAACTATGGAATCGGATGTCATCCGGAAGTTATTTTCCCGCGCCAGTAAAAGCTGTAGCAATACTGAAAGATACGGGAGGAGGACAAAGAATTTTAGGTGTGCCTTCAGTATTCGACAGAATAGGGCAAACGGCTGCTTCTATGTATCTTGAGCCACTAGTAGAGCCAAAATTCCACGAGGATTCATATGGTTATAGACCAAATAAATCAGCACTGGATGCGGTAGATACAGCACGCAAAAGATGCTGGAGGTACGATTGGACGATAGATCTTGATATTTCTGGATGCTTTAATAATGTCAATACCTATCAATGTTTATAGAAACAGAGTTTTTGAATTTGTAATTTTTCAGAAAGCCCTATATTCTTTAGTTTTACATAGCAAACATGAAGTCAAAGCATTATCCTGACACAAGCAGTAGTCCTGATTTTTCGTCGTTAGAAAAGGAAATCATAAAATTTTGGCAGGAAAATAAAGTTTTTGAGCAGTCAGTCGAGAAGCGTTCCAAGGATAATTGTTTTGTCTTTTATGATGGGCCTCCATTTGCAAATGGCCTTCCGCATTACGGACGCTTACTTACTGGTTTTATAAAAGATGCATTTGCAAGATATCAAACTATGCTGCAAAAAAGAGTTGAACGTAGATTTGGTTGGGATTGTCACGGGTTGCCAGCTGAGATGGGTGCAGAAAAGGAACTTGGAATATCTGGTAGAACTGAGATAGAAAAGTTTGGCATTGAAAAATTCAATAACCATTGTCGTACTTCTGTAATGAGATTTTCATCAGAGTGGGAAAAATATGTCAATAGGCAGGCAAGATGGGTAGATTTTCACAATGACTATAAGACCATGGATAAATCATTCATGGAGTCGGTCATGTGGGCATTTAAACAGCTTTATGATAAAGGTTTGGTGTACGAATCAGTGCGTGTTGTTCCATACAGCTGGGCGTGCGAAACTCCACTATCCAATTTTGAAACAAGGCTTGATAATGCATATAGAGAAAAGACTAGCAAAGCTGTAACTGTTGCGTTTGAACTTTTAGAAAATCCAAAACAATTTAAACAAAAGTGTAAATTACTTGCTTGGACTACAACTCCTTGGACGTTGCCGAGCAACTTGGCTTTAGCAATAGGAAAAGATATTAAGTATTGTGCAGTGTCAGTCCACCCTTTGATGTCATTCCAGCGCGTGACGCTGGAATCTATTTCTGGATCCCAGTGTCTGGGCACTGGGATGACAGGGAGAAGTGAAGGAAGTTCAATGAATGGTGAAATATACATTTTTGCTGAAAGCTACTTAGAGAAATTTATCAGCCACTCTGAACAAAACAATATTCCATATGAAAACTGCAATATAAAACTTAAAGCGAATGATCTTGCAGGTCTTTCTTACAAACCACTGTTTGACTATTTTAAAGACACAAAAAATGCATTTCGCGTTTTTATTGCTGATTATGTGACGGAAGAAGATGGTACTGGCGTTGTGCACACTGCTCCTGGATTTGGTGAGGAAGATTTTTACCTTTGCCAAAGCCATGATATTCCAGTTATTTGTCCAATTGATAACAGTGGAAAATTTACTGCTGAAGTTTCAGATTTAGCTGGAATTCACGTTTTTGATACTAATGATATAGTAATAAAGAAGCTGAAAGAACAAGGAAATTGGTTCAAAACTGAGCAATATATTCACAATTATCCACACTGCTGGAGAACTGACACTCCTTTGATCTATCGCACTATGCCTTCTTGGTATGTTGCCGTTACAAAATTCAAAAGCAGAATGGTAGAGCTAAATAAGAGAGTTAATTGGATACCAAACCACATTAGAGATGGTCAATTTGGAAAATGGCTTGAAGGGGCACACGACTGGTCAATTTCACGCAATCGATTCTGGGGTACGCCAATTCCTGTATGGAAATCAGACGATGCGAGATATCCAAGAGTAGATGTATATGGTTCAATAGAAGAACTGGAGAGAGATTTTAATGTTAAAATAGACGACTTGCACAGACCATTTATCGATACTTTAACAAGACCAAATCCTGATGGAAAATCAGTTATGCGCCGTGTACCTGACGTATTTGATTGTTGGTTTGAATCTGGCTCAATGCCGTTCGCGCAAGTTCACTATCCATTTGAAAATAAGGAGTGGTTTGAATCTGCAGATTTCATTACCGAGTACATAGCACAAACAAGAGGATGGTTCTATACGCTCTTTGTATTGTCCACTGCTTTGTTTGATAGGGAACCATTTAAGAACTGCATATGCCACGGAGTTGTTTTGGATGTAAAAGGGCAAAAATTGTCCAAACGTTTGAATAACTATGCAGATCCAATGGAGGTTTTTGATAGATACGGTTCTGATGCACTGCGTTTTCTTATGCTTTCTGGATCTATTGTTTGTGGTGGTAATTTGCTACTCGATAAAGAAGGAAACTCAATACGAGATGTTCTGAAAAACGTAATAAAACCTATTTGGAACAGTTATCACTTTTTTACTATGTATGCAAATGCAGATGGAATTAAAGCTGAAGTTTGTAAGGATTATCAAAGTACTATTGATCGCTACATGATTTCCAAATGTTTTGAAGCTGTAGAAAGTATCCGAGCTTCTATGAACAGCTATAACTCCCAAGAGGCTTGCAAAATTTTAATGAACTTTTTTGAAGTGTTAAATAATTGGTATATTCGTCGCAGCCGCGAGCGTTTTTGGAAAAGTGATTTGGATCAGGATAAAACTGATGCTTATAATGTTCTATATACGGTTTTTTATTACATACTAAGAGCTGCAGCTCCTTTGTTGCCACTTATAACAGAGAATATATGGCAAGGGCTTAAGTATGAAGAAATATCTGTTCATTTGGCTGATTTTCCACAATTAGAGAAGTTTGATAGTCAGCTCATTGCCAAGATGGATTTGGTGAGAGAGATATGTAATTCTGCACTCTCTATTAGAAACACTTTTAACATACGTATCAGGCAGCCACTTAGTAGTATGACGATTTATCATCAGTCTTCCTGCAGTTTTCTTGAAGATGAGCCGTTTTCTGTCATCCCAGTGCGTGACACTAGGATCCAGTGTGCTGAAAACTCAAATGAGTACCAAGAGATGATAAAAGATGAGGTAAATGTAAAAAAGCTAGAGTTAGTAAACAGGCTCGAAGGTATTGCATCACTAGAGTTAAAATTAAATTTTCCTGTGCTTGGAAGAAGAGTTCCAGATAAAATTAAGAAACTAGTTCAATATGTCAAAGAGGGGAAATGGTGGCAAGTTGAAAAAACTCACTCCGACGTCATCCAAGTAGCTGACACTGGAATCCAGACGCAGATTCCAGCGTCACGCGCTGGAATGACAGAAAGAGGTCTCATATTTTTGGGAGACGAGTCAGAAAATTATATCATAGAAAAAGGCGAATATGAACTATTATTAAAAGCAAACAGTGAATATTCCTCTGTATTTGATAACAATAAAGGGATTGTGATTCTGAACACCACTTTAAATGATGAATTGATTCTAGAAGGGCTTGCAAGAGATGTTGTGAGGCTCATGCAGGAAACCAGGAAACAAGCTGATTTTCATATGTCCGATAGAATCAGAGTAATAATCAAAACAGGAGATGAGAAAATTAAGGAAGCAATAAATACGTGGATTGAATATATAAAAGAGCAAACTCTAGCCTTATCTTTAGAGGTTAATACAGAAATTGGAACTAACTTTTATTCTAAGGAATATCAGGATTTAAATGTTAGTATTGAGCGTTAAATGTTTAATAAAGTTGCAAGATTGTCAGTATTTATGCTATACTTAAAGTACTTGGATAAGGTTATAGTATGAATGCTGTTGTAGGTTGTAAGGAAGTTATTGACTTAAATAACAATAGTAGTGATTTAGATGCATTAAATGGACAACCTAATTTACAAAGAGAATCTTTTGCTACTTCAGAAAAACAGGAAGGACCTGTTGCTACTTTGGAAGAGCAAGAATCTGTTAGTAATTTAAAAAAAATAGGTGCTGATTTTAGCATTCCACTAAGTATATTTCATTATAAAGATTACGGCTCCGATTTTTTTACTTCCTGGTATAATATATCAAGCGAAATATTTAAGGAAATAAACAGAGCTTGCCCGGAGAAGAAAGTATTAAATTTAGCTCTATCAGTTTTAATGTTTCCTTATATAGTTTTCACTGCGTTAGGATTAGCCGTATATAATAAATTAAAAACAAATGATAAGACACAAATCAGTTCAGAGGAGAATAAAACAAAAAAAAGTGAAGTAAGTGAAAGTACAGCAAAAAGATTGGCATATGGTATTCTTGCTTCAATCGCGGTTCTTGTTAGTATACCTATACTTCTACTCTTGCTTATTCCTGCAACACCCGCCTTAGCTATTTTTTATCTTTTAAATAGGAAATTATCTCATTCTTTGGTTGATGCGCTTAAGTTGAGTAATGGGTTATATCAGAATGAACACCAGAATATTGAAGTGTCTTTTCATGAAATAGATGCTGGTAAATCAGACATTAAGTGGGACATGGAGATTAAGTTTCCACCGCAATTTGAACAATTACTTAGAGATTTATATGAAGATAAAGATGGTAGTTGGTTTAATGTTGCACGTGATTCAGAACATAATACCATACTGAAATTATCAGCTAATATCAATTTAAAAAACGGCCTTACGCCTTTACGTAATGAGATCAAGAATGTGCTTGCAATTTCGATTCAGGAATTCGCAAAGACTATGGAAGAGCTAATGAAGCTAGAAGGAAAAGATATTACATATGATAAGCTGAAGGAACTGTTGAACGAATTCAGACTGAAAGTGGTGGATAGTGTAGATTCTAAACTGGTGAATTACTTAATACAAAATGCTTATCGAGTTGCTTTTATACAAGCAATTAAATTTGCACAAAAAAGAAGAGAAGATTTTTCATTAGAAGATGCGCTAAGAGATATATTCGTGAAACAAGAATTGGAGAGCCAAGGTAAAGAATTACCAAGTAAAAAAGAAATTATAATAGAAGATTTGAAAAACGTAGGAATAGAAGTACCAAGTGACTCAAACGATGATGAATTTTCTGTACATGAGGCGGAATGGAAAGAGCTTAAAGAGAAAGGCAAAATAGTTGAAAGAAAAGCAATTGATATTTATAAAAATGATCATCCCCAAGCAACAGAGAAAGCCTTGGATAATGCGAAAGAAGAGATTGAACGTTTAAGAGGAATAGGTCAAATAAGGTATAACAATAGACATAAGGAATTAAAAGAAATACATGGAAACAGTAGCTTAACAGATGGCACCTTAAAAAGGAGGTTAGAAGACCTTTTTAAATTTGAATATGATGATCAAGAGGTTGAGCGCAGGCTGATAAAATCAGTAATAAAAAAAGCTCAAGGTGAGTTAAGTCAATCAGGTATACCGGATAAGGAGAAGCAAAGCCTAAGGAAGCAGCTTGAAGATTTAGAAAAAAAAGTAAAGGTTCTATCGGATAAGGAAGCTTCAGCTAAAATAAATGACTTCATAGAAGAGGCGTATTTAGAAATAAAAAAATATAAAGTACAAAGGTTGCTTAAAGAACAAAAAGAGGGTGTTTTAGATTTATGCGGGACATTAAAAAGATATGATGAATCAGATCTAGCAGAAATAATTGAAGCTTTTCGCGTGCAAGATGAAGGACATTTAGAAAAATCTACCAATTACAAAGTCAATAGAAGTCCTTCTAGAAAGGAATGAAGCGATTCTAGAAGCATTAGAACAATTAGAGTTAAAAAAAGAAGGATTGTTGATAAATGAAGAAACAAAAAATAATTATAGAGAAGAGCTGGAATCTCGTGAAAAAATAAAATTTGTAATAATAGAAGATAAGTTGTTGGAGGTGCTCAAGAAAGAAAATTTTGATGAAGCAGAGATCAAGAAATTATTAGAGAAAGCAGAACTTGAGTATTGTTTAGCAGAAAAATGCATAAAAGGTCCTGTAATTAAAACAAAAGATAATATCAAGCATTTTTGCCAGGATTTATTATCTCCTTTGATAGACAATTTGGTGAAAAATATAATAAACAATGTATCAAAAGATAATGATGGATTGCTTACAAAATTTAAAAAGCTTCTAAGCGTTGGTTGGGGGTGGTTCCAATTAGGAGCTGCACCTTTTGTGTCTTCTGTGCCTCTTGTACATCGTATATATGATCAAAACTTGGATGAAGCGCTAAAAACAGGACAGAATATACATAAGGAAGTGGAAGCATTTCTTCAACATTTCGAATCAAGTTATGAAGAAGTAGGAGCCTTGGTAGGTAATGTATTTTCTGATGATGGAGAAACATTTAAAAATGATATATGGTCTAAGATAAGGGATAATTTATATGAAGTATGGGATAGATTTTTCAAGGATATTGAATTCAAGGTTGGAAGTAGATTAGATGAGGTAAGCTTGGACAGCAAAAGCAGAAAACTATGATTGTGACTCAATGATAAGTTCTCAAAGTTCCTCCGGTATTTTCACGTACTAAATTAACTATAGCACTTGATTCTTTTTGGATCTCTTTTTCAGTTAAAGTCTGGATTGGAGAGCAGAAAGTAACTGACAATGCTATAGACATCTTATTCGATTCTATATTATTTCCATGGTATACGTCAAATACTAAAACTTCTGTGATGAGCTCTGAGCTTTTTTTTACCACATTGATTATGTTACCTACTTCCACATCCTTATTTACAATAAATGCGAAATCACGTTTTACACTTTGGTATTTATAATCGATAAATTTCTTTCTACTTGCAGGTAAATTTTCAATATTTTCTAGTATTACCTCAAAACCTACAACTTTTTGCTTGATGTCAAAAAGATCTAATATATTAGGATGCAACTCTCCAAAATAACCTGCTACTTTATTCTTAAAAGAGAGAGTGCCTGACTTTCCTGGGTGGTAATGTTCTTTTTCTGCTCTCTCTATCGTTAAATTATCGCAATTGACGTTAAAAAACTCCAAAGCCGCTATGCAATCAGCCTTTGCGTCAAAAACATCTACTTTTCTATCAGTATTATAATGGTTTCGCGGCAAATTATTTCCTGTTCTTATTCCACTTAAGACATGTTTAGACTGAGCTTCACCATCATAAATCGGCCCAATTTCGAAGATTGCAAGATCAGGTACTCCATGGGCAATATTATCAGCAGTGACTTGCAATAAATTTGGCATAATACTTGGTCTCATCATATTAAAGTTATTGTTAAACGGATTATCGATGATAAATAACTTATTCGAGTAACCAAATTTTTCAGCTGTTGATTCACTCATAAACGACCAGGTTAGCACTTCATGAAACCCTCTGTTTGTCATCAAAATACGCAAATTGTCGTATGTACTATCTACTTCTTCAACATTATTTGGTAGTGGTTCTTCTTTTATTTTGTCATAGCCGTATATCCTTGTTACTTCTTCGATTAGGTCAGCCGGTATTGTCACGTCCGGTCTCCAGCTTGGTACTTGTACATTCCAATTGCCTTCGGTTTTTTTATCAATATTAAACCCTAGTTTCGTTAAGATATCAAGCACCTCATCAGGCGATACAGACACACTTCCAAACTTGTTCACATCCTGATAATCAAAGCTCACCTTGGTGTCAGCACTATCTAAACTGCCAGCAGACACTACGCTTGAGGTTTCTCCACCACATAAGTCCAGAATCATTTTAGCTGCAAGGTTGAGTCCATCAAAAGTAAATCCAGGATCAACTGAACGTGCAAATCTGTAACTAGCGTCTGTGGAGATGCTCAGCTCCCTTGAGGATTTAGCAATAGAGATTGGATCGAGCAAAGCTAATTCCAAAAAAATATTGGTAGTTTCAAAAGTACATTCACTGCACTTACCACCTATAATTCCAGCAACTCCATGAATATTTTTATCATCAGAAATAACGCTCATGTCTTTGTTTAATAAGTATTCTTTACCGTTTAAACCAGCAAATTTTTCTCCGTCGTTTGCTTTGCGTACTGTGAGCTCTCCTTCTATTTTTTTTGCATCATACGCGTGCATTGGGCGGCTGAAAGATATCATAATATAGTTCGTGATATCAACTATTGCAGAAATGGAGCGCATTCCTATCGATTCCAGCCTATCTTTTAACCATTTTGGGCTTTCTTGATTTTTTACATTGGCGATGTATATTCCACTAATAAAACTTTCCCCGTCAGTAACTTCAACATCGATTGGTGAATTTATGGAGCTGGTAAGTTGTGGAATGCTTAAAGTCTTTAATGTCCCAATTCCAGTTGCAGCAAGGTCGCGAGCTATTCCATAAATGCCTAAGCAATCTCCACGGTTTGGGGTAACATTTATATCAATTACAGGGTCACAATTGAAAAATTTATCCCCTACTTTATAATCATTAGAAAGTTCAATTATTCCTTCACTTTCTTCTTGAGTAAATGCAAGTTCAGAAGCAGAGCAAAGCATCCCTTCACTTAGCACTCCTCGTATTTTTGTGGGCTTGATTGTGAAATCACTTTCTGGCAATGTGCTACCAAGAGATGCAAGCACAGTTTTCATACCTTCTCTAACATTGTTTGCTCCGCAAACTATTTGTAGAATTTTACTTCCGTCATCTACTTTACATAATTTTAATTTATCAGCATTTGGATGAGGTACGACTTCTAATACCTCTGCAACGATAAACCCAGTCAATCTGGAATTATCGATCACATCTTCTACTTCTAACCCTATGTGAGTTAATTTATCGGTAATTTCTTCTAAACTAGCATTGGTTTCTAAGTGTTCTAATAACCAAGATAATGTGAATTTCATGAACCTTTAAAGAAATAAAAGAGTTATTGTAATATAAAATGTAGTGCTTTTAAAGCTTGTTGTAGTGGAATACTTCTACATCATTGTTTATGATGTAGAAGCTTTTGTAACTTTATATCTTCTTGTAAAGAGAATCGATCTTCTCTATATCACCTTCTAAGTTTACTTCCATGAAATACTGAAGATTAACCTTATGGTCATTTTCATAAACTGAACCGATGTGATCATTAATAGTGAAGTTTTCTATCACATTGTGACTTTCATCTAGTACTTCACCTTTTTGTGAGTAGTGATCAGTATATCCTTTAAAGTGACTATCTGTTAGCTTGATGTACCCACCTCCAAGCTCCTGTTCTAAATCTAAAGGTAGATTAATAAAATCCATTTCATTCATAATAATACCTCACTAAAAATTAAATTATAATTAAAATAAGATGTTAAGTCAAATAATTTAATAAGATTAGTAAATTTTAAAATACAGAGCTGACTGTAATTAACACTCTAATTACATATTTTGTTAATGTATCAATGTTATAATAACACAGAGCCTTATCTTAACCCTTGACTTTGTCCTATAAAATTCATACTTTATTTACTGTTATAGTTCAAGTACATAGGGTCAAAATGGCGTTAAATCCGCTAGAGCAATTTAAAGTATATACAATAATAGAGTTACCTAGGTTATTTGGGTATGACGTAAGCTTTACCAATTCATCTCTTTTCACGATGATTTCGGTGATATTGATGATACTCTTTTTGCTTTTTGGAATAAAGAAGGGGTCAGTAATACCAGGATATTTGCAAGCTGCAGTTGAGTATGTATATGATTTTGTTATTTCAATAATAGAAAATAACACTGGAAGCAAAGGCTTGCAGCACATTCCATTGATATTCACAGTATTTATTTTCATTTTATCGTGTAATTTAGTTGGTGTTCTTCCTTATAGTTTCACGGTCACAAGTCATGTGATAGTCACCTTTGCTTTATCGATGGTGGTTTTTATTTATATAACGATTGTTGGATTTAAAGAAAGGGGAGTAGAATTTTTACGCATATTGCTACCAAAAGGAACTCCTTTGTGGCTTGCACCTATAATAATTATTATTAAGTTGTTTGCTTATTTAGTAAGGCCGGTTAGCCTATCAATAAGGCTTGCAGCAAATATGATTGCTGGTCATACAATCATCAAAGTGATAGCAGGGTTTATTGTAAATATGAACATATTTTTCACTCCTGCGCCGTTTTTGTTCATAATTGCATTGATAGGATTTGAAGTATTTGTTGCAATTTTACAAGCTTATATATTTACTATATTAACATGTGTATATTTGTCAGATGCAGTAAAGTAATTGACTTCCTTGTAGAATATTTTACAATTATATTATAAAGAAAAATTAAAGGTAATATATGGATTTAGTAGCTTTAAAGTTTATAGCAATTGGTTTAGCTGTGTTTGGAATGCTCGGTGCTGGTTTAGGTATAGCTAATATCTTCTCTGCTATGTTAAATGGGATTGCGAGAAACCCTGAATCAGAAGGTAAAATGAAAAGTTATGTTTATATTGGTGCTGCCATGGTTGAAATCATGGGATTGCTTGCGTTTGTACTTGCAATGTTATTAATATTTGCTGCTTAACAGATGCCACAGCTTGATGTTTCAACCTTCTTTTCTCAAGTTTTTTGGTTTTTAATTTTTTTCTCTTCACTTTTTTTCGTGGTAAGTTGTTTATTTTTACCAAAGTTAGATAAAATAATAAGCACTAGAAGTAAAGAAGTATTGGGTTCTTTTAATAGTTCTGTTCATCTTTTAAGACTCACGGAAGAGCAGATTGCCAAGTATAATGCCGCTTTAAACCAAGCTAGAATACAGGCAAAAAAAATCATAGATGATGCACTTGCTCAGGTAGAAGAAATGAGAGCTAATGTTAAGAATATATTAGAAGAGGAAGACAAAAAAAAGAGCAAGCTTATTGAAGAAAAAGTGGCAGAATTCAAATCTGAATATACTGATCAGTTAAAACAAATGGCTACTAGTATTGCTTTAATTTATTATACTAAATCGACCAATTCTGAGATTGAAGAGGAATTTATTGCTGACTTGGTGTCCAAAGAATTTTAGGGGTTTTTATGTCTACATCACTGATTATCGGTCTTTCCTTCTTAGTAGGCCTTGTTCTTTCGTATAAATTGCTGAAGAAAGTGATAAAAAATGCGCTTAACAATAAGCGTAACAAAAGCAAATTTTCAAGTGAAGAAACTGAAAAATTCAGAAAAGATATGTTGGAGTATTACAAAAAATCTTCTGAAAAATACAAAAAATTAGATGCAGAAGTTAATAAAATGATGAATGAAGCACTTGATAAGGCTAATAGTATCATTAAGCACAATAGACAGCAGCTAGATCAGACGTTAGATGACAATGCTCATTCTAACTTGAAGAAAGTCACTGACCAAGTTGAAAAAGCTCTTGGAGATTTACAGGCTAACACAGCGAGTATAGCTGCTGATGCTGTAAAAAAAATAATGCATGAACGTAAAGATGATAAGCGTAGTAGTGAGGTCATATCTTCATTTTCACGTGACTTAAATAAAAAATTGCATTAGGTTTAATGCCTATACTTCAAGCTGATAATGTAGAAAAAATTAAGTTTGATTCCAGTTTGTGCAAAGAGCAAGAGAAACTTTTTTACTATAAATTTAATATAATTCCTTGGCAAAAATTAAATGATACTACTTTTTTTATGGTTGAAGACACAAGTCTAGATATCAACCGTTGGGTCGAAACTCATTACGGTATTGACTATGTATTAATAAAAGTGGATAGCGAACAGATTTTAAATCTTCTTAACTCACACTTTGGTATTTCAGAATTTGCAAGCAACTACTTATATTACAAGAATCCTAATTTTTCAGCCAAAAGCATTAAACTAAGCTCAATATTTTTTGCTTCTTTCTTTATTGTAACTTCAATTTTAACACTAACAGAGAAATATACATATTTTGCTTTGATGTTGATATTTATAATCGGATGTTCTAGTTATTTATTCAAGTTTATAGCTACAGTTTTTAGCTTATGTGAAATCTCTAATCAAAAAGTGGATTATAGTAAGTTGAATGAAGAAGATTTTCCTATATATACTATTTTATTGCCTGCTTTTAAAGAAAGTGCAGTGATAGAGCAATTGGTTGAAAGCGTTGAAAGTTTGGATTATCCAAAATCAAAATTAGATGTGAAGCTTCAGGTAGAAAGTGATGACCAAGAAACGCTAGCAGCTATAGAAAAGTACGCTTTACCGCAGTATTTTGAAGTAATAAAAGTGCCTCACTCTTTGCCTAAAACAAAAGCCAAGTCATGCAATTATGCTATGAGCTTTGCCAGAGGAAAGTATGTGGTAATATATGATGCGGACGATAAACCAGACCCATTGCAGTTAAAAAAAGCACTGATTGAATTTAATAAGGACGACGATAAGTTAGCCTGTGTACAGGCAAAATTAAATTACTATAATTGTGATTATAATTTTCTCACAAAATCCTTTTCTCTGGAGTATATGAACTGGTTTCAATACTTATTGCCTGGATTCCAAAAAATGAACATGCCGATGCCTTTGGGTGGTAGCAGTAATCATTTTTCAGTAAAAATTCTAAAAAAAGTGTTTTTCTGGGATGCTTATAGTGTTACCGAAGATGCTGACCTCGGTTTGAGACTTGCGCAAATGGGATATAAAACCAGGATGATTGACTCAGAAACATTGGAAGAGTCACCAATTGCTGTATTTGCTTGGATTAAGCAAAGAGCGCGCTGGATCAAAGGCTATATGCAAACTTATATTGTTCATTTAAAAAATATAAAGTCACTTTATAAACACACTGGATTTAAGGGAATTTTGCTATTGAATCTTTTTGTTGGCTCTGCAGCTTTTATATTTTTTACTACTCCATTTTTACTGCTTTCATTGATATTAACTAAAGTTTTAAATGAATTATTTTTGTACTACTTTGTAGTGGTATACGTTACTAACCTGATTCTTTTGGTAATAGCTGTCAAACAGCAAAAGATGCCTTTTTATTTTTATATAGTATCGATTTTTTTTCCGGTCTATAGTCTGCTACATAGTGCAGCAGCTTTTCTTGCCTTATGGGAATTTATTCTTTACCCTGAGCGATGGAACAAAACTCAGCATGGTTTATGGAAGCAAAACCTGTAGCTATTTGGCTTTTTCTCTGCTGTATCATGGTAATTCTCATGGTGGGGATTGGTGGATTTACCAGACTTTCAAAAGCAGGATTGTCAATCACAGAGTGGAAACCCATCACTGGAACATTGCCACCACTGAGTGGACAAGATTGGCTACAAGAAAAATTAAAATACGAAGCTACACCTGAATATAAAGCACTTAACTATGGTATTAGTATGGAGGAGTTTCGCGCTATATACTTAATAGAATATGTACACAGATTGGTTGCAAGACTAACAGGTTTAGTTTTTGTCCTGCCATTTATATATTTCATATTAAGAAGAAAAATATCTAAAAAGGTAGTAATAAAGCTATTTGTGGCATTATTATTTGGAGCTTTACAAGCTTTTGCTGGTTGGTATATGGTTAAAAGTGGTTTAGTAACTGAACCTCATGTTAGCCACTATAGGCTTGCACTTCACTTATTATTAGCATTAATTATCTTTGCATTATTGTCATATCAATTTTTTGATTACCAAATCAGGCCAAAGCAAACTAAACTTAAGATTAGTAGTGACACTATATACTACACAGGGATGATTTTGGCCCTAATTGTAGTGCAAATAATTTTCGGCGCATTTGTTGCGGGATTAAATGCTGGTTTGATTTACAATACCTTTCCACTAATGGACGGACAAATCGTTCCAGAAGATTTATTTTTCTTACAGCCTATATGGCTGAATATCTTTGAGAACAGGGCGACAGTGCAATTTATACATCGAGCACTGGCATTGCTAATATTAGTTCTGACAGCAATACTCACAATAAAAAATGCCAGTTTAAAACCGGTATATATTATGCTGCTCTCCGTTATCATTCAGATCATTTTAGGTGTAATTACTCTATTATTGCACATACCGATAGCCATTGCCATAGCTCATCAAGTGTTTTCATTTATCTTGTTTGGGTCAAGTTTATACTTCTTGTGTTATTTAAGAAAGCAGACTACATCACCAATCTGCACATTTTTTCCTTCTTGAACGGGAATATTTTTTATCACCATTGCTGCTTCAGCACATATAATATTTTCCATTTTCATCGCTTCCACAACAAATAAAGGTTGTCCTATTTCTACCTGATCTCCTACATTTACGTGTAATTTAACTAATAAGCCAGATATTGGGGATTTTACAGCATCTACTGAAATCTCTTCTGTTTCATTATTTAGCATTAACTTACTTAATTCAGCTACATGAGGTTTAAATATACAACACTCAGCTTTCATACCTGCATGTCTTATGAAGTATTTGCTGCCTTGTTTTTCTATTTTAAGTGCTATATTGGTATCGTCATTAATTGTGATATATAGCAATCTATAACTTGATTTCCACTTGCCTATAACGGAGTATTTATTGTGATTATATACTGTTATTAATATATTATCTTGGTATTTTGCATTTACGGAGTACTCATTGTCATTTATATTCACTATGAATAAATCTCTTGCACGGTCACCTGCCATCCGAGCTGGTGCCCCTTCTTTTTTACTAGATTCCAGTGTCACGCACTGGAATGACACCTGAGATGTTTCATTCACTGCTTTATGATGGTACCTTTCTTCATTTTCCAAATGAACATATAACGCAGTGAAAATAAATATTTTAATATACTCCTCTGTAACAAAATCGCCGTGAAACCCACTAGGGTAATGATCTGGAATGAATCTCGTATGGAGCTTTGCTGCGATAAAATTTGGGTGATGGAAGATGGATTCTAGAAATTCTATATTATTTGTTTCTCCTTCTATATAGCATTCAGACAATGCTTTTTGCATTCTGCTGATCGCTTCTACTCTATCTTTTCCATATGTTATAACTTTTGCAATCATTGAGTCATAGAACGTGCTAATTTCTGAACCTGCAGCAACTCCATCATCTATTCTTACATAATCATTTTCATCCGGTTTATCGTAATATTTTATTCTTCCGCTGGAAGGGAAAAATTTCTTTGATGGGTCTTCAGCGCAAATTCTACTTTCTATTGCAGAACCAGTAAGTTTAATATCATCCTGACTGAACCTTAATTTTTCTCCACAGGAAGTTCTAATCATTTCTTCTACTATGTCTATTCCAGTTATAAATTCTGTTACTGGATGCTCAACTTGCAATCTCGTATTTACCTCAAGAAAATAGAAGTTTTGGTCTTTATCTACAACAAACTCAACAGTGCCTGCTGAAAAATAGCCAACTTGCTTTGCCAGAGAAACACATTGAACATACATTTTTTGTCTTACTTCTCCACTAATGAATGGACTTGGCGTTTCTTCTATTATCTTCTGGTTATTCCTTTGTATCGAGCATTCTCTTTCTCCAAGACACACTATATTGCCATATTTATCTGCTATGATTTGTATTTCAATATGTCTTGGTAGTTCTATATATTTCTCTATAAAGATACTGCCATCCTTAAAACTTTTCTCTGCTTCATTTGTTGCTGATGTGAACGCTAGTTCAATTTCTTTTTTGGAATTTACAATTCGCATTCCTTTGCCACCACCGCCTGATGCAGCTTTAAGCATAACCGGAAAGCCAATTTCTTCAGCAACTTGAGCTGCGTGGGCAGCGTCGCTAATCTTACCCATATATCCTGGCACTACATTCACTCCAGCTTTTTTTGCCGCTTCTTTTGCTGTTATTTTGTTGGCTGTAACTTCTATTGTTTCTGCACTGGGGCCGATGAAGTCTATATTATGTTTTTGAAGAGCACGTGGAAAATCTGGATTTTCTGCTAAAAAACCATAGCCAGGATGAACCGCCTCAGCACCTGTTTCAACTGCTACTTCACATATTTTTTCAATGTTTAAGTAACTGAGGCAAGATGGCGAAGGGCCGATATATCTTGACTCATCTGCTTGTCTTACATGCACAGAATTTACATCTGCATCCGAATATATGCATACACAAGATATACCCATCCTACGAGCAGTTCTGATAATCCTGCCGGCAATCTCTCCTCTGTTTGCTATTAAAATCTTACTGTACTTCTTTTCCGTCATCGTATGAGTATACTTTCTTAAGTTGAGAAAGTAAATTATTGCCTGCAAGTAATTTTTAGCTTCATGCTACAGCTAAATCACTATTTAAAAGTTGCATAACATCAGGATCTGTCACTATAGTACTTTCATCATACAAGCCGTATATTCCGTTACATGCCTTAAACAACAAACATGTAGATCCTCCAGAAGCTATTGTAGCTACTGAAGCTAGTGCAAGAGATTGAGAAACTAAAAATAAAAAGTACAAGGATAAACACAAAGCAGCAATACACGCTATAGCTCCTATTATATATAAGCACAAATGGAATTTCCTGTTACATATAAAACCGCCTTTTATACCTGCGATTTGCTTGACTTCCTTCCGTTCTGCAGCATTTAAGAAATAAAGAGGAGCTACTGCAACTCTCCCATGAAGAATGCAGCTTTTATCGCAGAGTGCATCTTTAATATATTTTTTATTACATTTAAGTTCCTCTTTTAATCTTCTTGATTTCTTCCAATCTTTAGCTTCTTCCGCTTTTTTAATTTTTCGATCAGTATCCTCCTCTAAATCATTCACAAACTCTCTTACTGCAGGTAGCAGTATTCTGCTCTTTGCTGCTATATGAAATGGATTCTCTCCATTTTCGTTACGCATAGTTACAGAAGCGATGTTCTCCTTGCAAGCTATGACAAATTCATCTTTACTCCCTCTTCTTGCAGTTTCAAATAAGTCAACCATAACATACCTCACTGTATTTAATCAGTACTGAATTATACAACACAATTTATTGAAAATAAATAAAATTTAATCTCTCAGGATAAATAATTTATAGTAATTCTACATTGTTACAAACGTGGATTTTAGGTATCATAGCCTATACTTTACTGTAACAATAACATGCTAGACGTAGTCACGAGATTCGCTCCATCACCAACAGGATTTTTGCACATTGGAGGAGCTCGTACTGCTTTATTCAATTGGCTCTATGCAAAGCATCATGGTGGCAGGTTTTTGCTAAGAATTGAGGACACCGACAGAAAACGTTCAACGAAAGAAGCAATTGATGCAATTATAGAAGGGCTAAGATGGCTCGGTATGAGCTATGATGGGGAAATAGTATATCAGTCAAAAAGAATAGAGCGGCATAAAGAAGTAGCAAACCTTTTAGTTGAGAAGGGTAGGGCGTATCACTGTTATTGCCCTGAGGATGAAGTTGCAGAAAAGAAAATAAAAGCAAGAGAAGAGGGCAAGATATACAAGCATAAATGTACTACAAACCCTCCTTCTTGTCATCCAAGTAGCCGACACTGGGATCCAGAAGAAAATATGTGGTCACGCGCTGGAATGACATCCGGTGTGAGGTCAGTTATCCGTTTCAAAGTGCCAGACTCACAAGAGATCGTCATTGATGATAAAATATACGGCCAAATCAAAGTAAATAGCAACCAGCTTGATGATATAGTGATCTTACGCTCTGACAACACTCCAACATATATTTTTGCTGTCGTAATTGACGATCATGATGCTGGAATAACTGATATAATACGCGGTTCTGACCATCTCACTAATACCTTTAAACATCTGCTAATATACCAGGCTCTTGATTTTGACATTCCACGCTTTGCACATGTGCCGCTTATCCATGGGGAAGATGGGAATAAGCTATCCAAAAGGCATGGTGCCACAAGCGTTTGCGATTATGAAAAGATGGGAATATTGCCAAAAGCGATGCGTAATTACTTGCTGAGACTTGGCTGGAGTCACGGCAACGATGAGATTATTAGCGATGAGCAAGCAATAGAGTGGTTTAATTTAGAAAGTATTGGTCGTTCACCTGCACGGCTCGATTTCAAAAAACTGGAGCATTTGAATAACCACTATATTAGTAATATGAGCAATGAAGATATTCTGACTCTAATGCTTAGAGAAAATACTCTAACTGACAAAAAAAAGGGCTATTTACTGCAGGGACTGACAGAGCTAAAAAAAAGAGCAAACTACCTGACCGAATTATTGGATTTAGCAAAATTTTATATTCAAGATCCGCCACTTGATTTAAGTGAAGAAGCTTGTCAAATTGTCAAATCTAACCTCAATATAATTAAGTTACTCGCATCATTTCTGTCAAAGATCGGTGATGAAAATTGGAATAAGGGTTTTTTATCTTCTCAGATCAAGGAATGTGCAAAATTGCACGATATGAAAATAAGCGATGTATACCACTCATTACGCGCCCCTATAACTGGAGTAATGGATGCACCTGGAATCATTGATATCATGGTGATTCTTGGTAAAGATGAGTGTATAAGAAGGTTACAAGAATTGTAGCTAATTTAGTTTTAAGTTAAGTGCAAAGGTTGTCAAGGAAGTTTTTCGCTTTTGTAAGCTACTTGGATAAGAAGTTTCATGATTCTGATACTCTCCTACTGAAATTTTGAAAAATGTAACCTACTTCTATATTCAAATATATCAAGCAGTAATTCAAAATTAGCCATTGCGCCTTTTGCGTTATTATACGCAAGATTGAGCAGCTCTTTGTCCTGATATAAATCAGCAAATTTAAATTCCATACATCCTGATTGTTTTGTGCCTAAAATATCTCCACTGCCTCTTAGCATCATATCCCTTTCAGCAATGTAAAATCCGTCCTGTGACTCACACATGATCTTTAACTTTGAAGATGAGCTTTTACTTAAATTATCGTATAATAATACACAAAAAGATGGCTTATTTCCTCGTCCTACTCTGCCTCTTAATTGGTGTAATTGCGATAACCCAAATTGCTCTGCATTTTCTATAATCATAATGGTTGCATCTGGCACATCTATACCAACTTCTATCACAGTGGTTGCAACAAGCAGAGAAAATTCATTCCTTTTGAAGGAAAACATAACTTGATCTTTCTGCTCCTGAGTCAATTTTCCGTGTATTATGCTAACCTTATCAAGAAATGTTTTTTGTAATTCCTGAAAACGCATCTCTGCTGCAGCAATATTGGTCTCTTCGTTTTCTTCTATATATGGACAAATCCAATATGCTTTTTCGCCCCTGTTTATAGCACCTTTTAGCTTTTTAATAACATCCGGGACCCTACTAATGTTCATAGTTACAGTTTTTATTGGCAGTCTGGATTTTGGCTTTTCCCTTAAAATCGAGCATTCAACATCGCCATACATAGCTTGCTGCAAGGTTCTTGGAATGGGAGTTGCAGTAACAAAAAGTATATCGGTGTTTTCTCCTTTTCCTACCAAACGATTCCTCTGCATCACTCCAAATCGCTGTTGTTCGTCTATGACTGCAAGCCCTAAATTTTTAAATGTAACGTTAGCTTGAAATAGTGCATGAGTGCCAATCACTATATTTAAAACACCACTTGCAAGTTCGTTCATAATAATCTTTCTTTCCTTGCGCGAAGTTTTACCAGTAAGCAGAGCAACTTTTATATCGGTACAGGATAAAACTTCCTCAATCCAATTATAATGTTGCTCCGCCAAGATAGTAGTCGGTGCCATTAGAGCTGCCTGCATGTTGTTTTCTACCACATTTATCATCGCAAAAAGTGCAACTACGGTTTTGCCACTACCAACATCACCTTGCAGCAAGCTTATCATGCGATACTTGGATTTTTGTCTCTCTGAGATCTCATCTATTGCACGAGTTTGATCATTTGTTAATTGAAACGACAATTCATTTAAAACTTGCTCTTTGTATTTACTCAATATTACAAATTCTCTTCCCCTTTCTTTCACATGATTTTTTCTTGCAAGTTTCAGCGCTAGCTGATACGCAAACAATTCATCATAAGCAAGCCTTTTTCTACAAACCTCAGCTTCCGCCAATGAGCTTGGTCTGTGCAACTTTATGATGCTTTCCCTCCAACTTAACCATTTTTTTTGCTTGATTAATGTATCATCTATCCACTCTGGTAAATCAGGCAATTCCTTTAGATTAGAGCTTATTATGTTCCCAATGCGCTTATTGGTAATGCCACGGCATAATTGGTAAACTGGCTCTATGCAAGCTATTTCTTTAAATTGGTTGATGTCAAGCGACACGTAATCTGGATGAGTAATCTGCCAATGTTCAGCAAATTTTCCGAGTTTGCCACTGATGATCACATTCGCTCCAATTGGAAATAGTTTATATAAATACTTAACTGAGTAATTAAAAAAGACTATGAACATATACTGACTCTCACTTTCAACGACTATTTTATATGGCCTACCTCTAAAAGTGGGAGGCTGATGTTCATAAACTTTTGCCATGAAAGTTGTAAATTCTCCAACTTGAGCATCAGATAGCGACTTACTTCTGTCTATATAACTGAGCGGCCTATAAAACAGCAGGTCCACCACTTTGTCCCCACCACAAAGTTTGGGCAATATTGCGTTAGGTAGCTTGCCATTCAGGAAAATCAGCACATCTGATTGCTCATTGAGATTCATACATGTGTAAAATTGCTTATCAATAATAGGGTCTTCTTAAAGTCCTGTCACCTTATAGTCAAGCTATACACCATTTGCTGTCATGGAACTTGCGTTTATATAAAGTATTTTATTGACTTATTAATCATTTTTATGTATTATTATACTATCAGTAGTCTATATCAAGGTATTAATAATGAGTAGCTCTATATCAGAAAAAAAGGGAAATCCAGTAGTTACGCTAAAAACTAAAGCAGGAAAGTTTGATTATAGTCAGTTAAGAACTGGTAAAGATAATGCTGAAGCGAACTCTGGTTATCAAGCATATAAAGATTTTCCAAGAATGGATTTTGTTGTTAATAAAAAAGATATAGATCAAAACTTTATTAATCAATTATATGCAAAATACGCTAGCTTGATTGAAAACGACGAAATTGGAGAAAAGAATTATCATCCGTTTGTAAAAGAAGTTTTTAAGGAAATGTTCAAATATGCTGAAGCAAAAGTTCCAAATGATTCTATCCTAGAAGAACTAGTTACCAATTGTAATCAAGCAGGGTACGTAGGTGCATTATACGCTGAAGATAAACCTCTTTTTCATGTAGCTACGGCACATGAGTTAGTTTTCGGTTCTAGTCATACAACATATATTAATTGTAGTGATCCAAGTCGTGCAACAATCAGAATTGGAGAAAAAATTGCAGTTTGCACTTTAGCAAAACCAGAAGAAGAATTATGTAAGTTGGATAGCTCACTAGAATTCACACTTGAATCTCAAGATGGGAAAGATGATGTGACATATAAAGATGGTAAATTGTTGCTCACTGTTCCTCGAAAATTGAGAGATTACAAAATTGATGGCAGAAATTTATTTGATGTCATTAAGGAGTATTTTTACAAATTCTGCGAGAAGCTAGGATTTAAGTTAAAAATAGAGCATAACTTGGATAAGCCACTAGAAGTAAACAGCCATCTGGAAAGTGTAGAACCTCCTGCCCCTAGTAATGAACATGGAAATGCACATGGACCTGGGAACTAATAGCGATACCGAAAATGAGTCAAAAGAGCGTGCTGCAAGGATAGAGGGAATGTTCAAAAAAGTGTGTCAAACCGCATTTTTAATTCAACTCAATTTTCAATCTGCCAGGAAAGAAGATATCAAGTTGAGAAATAGTTAAAGCCCAATTGGGTATGGCCATAGTCCAATTTTGCTCTGCCTTTTTTATAGCACAATATACCTGTTTA
>CACPSE010000004.1:0-35345 GCA_902636535.1 uncultured Wolbachia sp.
AGTAAAAGACTAGCTAACTCGGGGATTCTTTGTCTTTTTTTCTGCTTAGTAAATTTTTTAAACATTTGCAGCGTAGGTTAGTTGCAATTAAAAGCAGCTGAATCTCGCTTGTCAAGCGTTTAAAACATAAAAAACGCCAATATTTTAAAGCGGATAATAACCCCAGGGCTTCTTTTGCCTTTTTTTTCATTTGGTAAATTTCTTAATGTTTATGGCTAAAGTAACTTAGGTTCACCGACAATCGTCATCCCGCTACGTGTTAGCGGGATCTATGTTGAGGTATGACGGTTAAGTAGGGTGTCATCCAAGTAGCTGACACTGGGATCTAGCCTTTATTATTTGGTTGTCTTCTGGATCCCAGTATCAGCTACTTTCATGACGTCATCATAAAGTAAACCAGTGTCAGCTACTTGGATGACAGAAGAGGGGCTACTTGGATGACAAGAAGAGGGGTCATAAAGGAACCAGTTTGCATAACATCCTTCCTAGTGAAAGTTGCTCTCAAATCGCAATGTTCATGCAGTTGTGCACACAATACTAGAATCCAGAAAAAAACATGTCTAGACGAGTTATTTGAATGACATTAGTTATGCAGCTTTCATTTCACTATTACAACATTTGTTTACTGTTATGTTTGTAAGATACCCTACTATACAACCTAATGCTGCACCTACAATTCCTAATAATACAGCAGTTGCAATGAGTCCAATAGCGGTAATTTCAGGTATAATTCCCATTGCAACTAGTGTAGTTCCTATAGCACCAAACAATAATGCTGAGCCTATTGTCCACCCTATCGAAGAAATTCCTGAAGGCTGTTTTTGTGGAGAATGATGATTCTTATTATCTGTTATAGGAGGCTGAGCACTTTGCTTTTCCACTGTATGTAAGTTATTGTTAGTTGCTTTTTCTTTGTGTTCATTAAATAATTTTACAAGCTTACTTTTCTTTTTTGAGCCGGCCCAATATGATGCACTAGCGTTTGACTCCCCCTTTTCTACTTGACCACAAAATTTAGGGTCAGCGCCTGCCTTCAATAGTAATTTTGCAATTTCAATATCATGATCAGTTTCCACACTATCACTGTAAGCAATAAATTGTAACACCCTACTTTTTTGCCTATTAGATGCATACGGTAAGAGCATTTCTACTGTACTCTGACTATATTTTGTAATATTGCCGATAATTAACTTTTCTTCTACATAATCTACATTAATTTCAGCACCGTGTTCAAACAGTACCTTAACAACATCATTTTTGCTTTTTCCTAGAGCGTAATACAGTGGTGTATATTTCAAGTTACGATGTGCATTAGGATCTGCTCTGTATTTTAGAAGCATACTTATAACATCAAGGTTCTCTAGCTCACATGCAATATGCAAAGGGGTGCCAATACCTTCTGCCCAAATATTAACATCTATTACGTTAAGTTGTGAGCATAGCTTGACACTGCTATTATGAGCTGGTATTGAATTGTTAGCGCTATACTTTGATAAAACTTCTTCAAGAAGCTCTATCCAGTCAGATTCAGAATCACCGCAGGAATTTTTTACAATGTAGTGCAATATTGACTCCTCAGTCCAAAAATCAAAAGGTTTGGTTTGTGAATTGATATTTTTGACTTTTTCTAACAAAATTTTTGTCTTGGCTAGATCTTTATCATCAAGAGCCTCAAATAAATCAACCTCTTTTTCACTTAAATGTGAACCGTAGCGTTCTCTACGGAGTTCTTTTGCCCTGTTTTCAAAATATTCAGCCAAGTTGTTAATCCAATCATCATTAGGCTGTTGGCTAATGAATTCTTCAGTTATCTTGCCTCTTGATATTTTATATGCTACTGATATTTCTTTAAACTTTTCTGTTGCTGTCTTTTGCTCTTCTTGGCTTTTATCTGACCATTTGTCAGGATGCCATTTCAATGAAAGCTTGTGATATGCCTTCTTAATATCTTCTTTGCTTGCACTCTCTGACAATCCTAATACTTTGAATGCTTCTTTACGTGTTTTTGGAATCATACTCCCCCTAAGCTAAATTAATTTATATATACCAGTTTAACCCACAAAAATCAAACGAATATTTTCAAAACAGTGCTAAACTTAAGCTGCTATGACAAGAACAGTTGACGTATTACTACCACTTCCAATTGATCAGTTATTTTCATATGCAGTTGAAGAAAATACTGAAATTTCAATTGGAGATTACGTAGTGGTGCCATTTGGCAAAAAATGCTTAATAGGGATAGTTTGGAGATATAGTGACAAAAGTGATCGAGAATTAAAATTTATTGAGCAAAAAATCGATTTACCAAATATTAGACCAAAATTGATCGCATTTGCAGAGTGGGTTGCACAGTATAACTTAATACCTATTGGTATGCTTGCCAAAGTGATAATGGGAGGAGTGCTAAAAGTAAACCAAATAAACAAATTGATTTGTGCTAAGCAGAAGCAGGAAATAAGTGAAATAAGTTGCCAATTAAGCCCTGGACAACAGGTAGCTAGTGATAAAATAATCAGCAGTTTGAATGAGTATTCAGTGACTTTGCTTGACGGTGAGACAGGGTCTGGAAAAACAGAAGTTTATTTGTCTGTAATTGTAAAGTTAGTTGAAACTGTAAACAATGCACAAGTTTTAATCCTCTTGCCTGAAATTGTTTTAACTTCACAATTGGTAAATCGTATTCGCAGTCAAATATCAAGAAACTTAGCTGAGTGGCACTCAGGACTCACTCCAAAAACTCGCCGGAATAATTGGCTCAATATAGCAAGTGGAAATGCGCAGATAATTATTGGTGCACGATCAGCACTTTTTTTGCCTTATAAAAACCTAAAATTGATTATCGTTGATGAAGAGCACGACTCATCTTTTAAACAAGAACAGGGAATTATATATAATGCTCGAGATATGGCGATAATCTTAGCCAAATGTGAAAATATTCCGATTATTTTATCATCAGCTACTCCACTGCTTGAAACGATTCATCATGTTAAAAACGGGAATTACAATCATGTAAAGCTAGCTAAGCGATTCGGTGGTGCAGAATTGCCACTCATTAAAGTAGTAGATATGAGGAACAACAAGCAATGGATCTCCTCTGAGCTTTTTGAAAGCATCAAACAAACCATAGAGAAAAAACAGCAGGTTATGCTTTTTCTAAACCGCAGAGGGCATGCACAACTGGCAATTTGTAAAAAGTGTGGATATAAAATTTCCTGCTTAAATTGTGCTGTTTGGCTTACATATCACAAGAAAAAAAATGCTCTTTTGTGCCATCATTGCTCTTATCAATTAAAACTTCCAGAGAAATGCTCTAATTGCCAAAGTGAACAGCCATTGTCCCTCTACGGCATAGGAATTGAAAGGTTGCTTGAAGAAATGGTGAAATTAATACCAAACGCAAAAACTGCGATGATAAGCAGCGATCAGAAGTCGGTTAGTAACGTAATTGACTTGATATTGAAAGAAGAGGTGAACATTATAATCGGCACACAAATAATTGCTAAAGGGCACAATTTTCCCAAATTAACTTTGGTTGGAGTAATGAATGCAGATTTGAGTCTCGAAAATTCTGATTTGAGAGCAGCGGAAAAGACGTATCAATTATTGCACCAAGTTGCAGGCAGATCAGGAAGGTTTAATGAAAAAGGAATGGTAATAGTGCAAACCAATAATCCTGAAAGTTCAATAATAAAAGCATTGCTGCATCAAAAAAGAGACTCATTTTATGAAATCGAACTTAAGTCAAGACGCGAAGCCAAAATGCCACCATTTAGCAGATTAATAGCGCTTATAATCTGTGGTAAGAATCAGATTGCAACACAAAAAGCAGCGAATGAAATAGAAAAATCTCTTCTCTGTCATTCAAGTAGCTCAACTATTTGTATCCAGGAAAAAAATGTAGGTGTAGACAAAAAGGAATTTGAAATTCTTGGCCCATCACCAGCAGCGATAAATTTTTTAAATAATAAGTATCGGTATAGGGTATTATTAAAAATACACAATAAGCATAGTCTATCCATACAAAAAAAGCTGAAATATTGGATTAAAAATTGTAACTTGAATTCGAGTATTGCAGTGATAATAGATGTTGATCCTGTGAGTTTTTTTTAACGAGTTTATTTATATTCGTTAAGCCTTCTTGCCAATTACCACAACATTCTCACTGGGAAAAAAATAATCAGGTACAGCCATATTTTTCGGTGCAGGACCCCCAATTACTCGACCTGATGTATCATAATATGAACCGTGGCAAGGACAGAACCAACCATTACCATCTCTTGTAGCGTGGTCAACCGGTACACACCCAAGATGTGTACATATTCCAAGCATAATTAACCATTCGTCTTTTCCTTCGTATACTCTCTGCTCATCTAATTGAGGATCCCTCAAGCTCTTCACATTCACAGCTCTTGCAGCCTCAATTTCTTGCTTTGTGCGTCTACGAATGAATACTGGTTTACCTTGCCACTTTACTTTTACTCCGTGTCCTTCCTGAATTCCAGACAAATTCACCTCCACTGTGGAAGTTGCTAGAACTTCAGCAGAAGGATTCATAGATTTAACCAGTGGCCAAAGTCCGCTTGCAGCTCCTATACCTGCCATAGCGCATGTAGTTAATGTTATAAAATCTCTCCTACTCTTATTTTTAGTAAGATCTTTAACAGGAGGTGTTTTTTTATCCTCTTTGTCTGCCAGTGGTTTTTTATTTTTAGTTAATTTTTTGTCCATTGATCTTTACTTAGCCATAAGTATATATTTTAATTTAAATACTGCGTATTAATCAACAAAAACTTGCGCTTTTTGTTTAACCTATACTACGGTTAAGAAGCGATAGAGTTTTCAACTTCAAAAATACTATCTTCAGTGGAATCAGGATCTTCAATTTTCGCTACTGACACCTCTTTTTCTCTACTTTCTGTTTTAAACAGAGTGACTCCTTGAGTGCTGCGTCCTGCAATTCTAATCTCATTGACCGAAATGCGAATTAACTTTCCTTTATCTGTAATAAGCATTATATTATCACCCTGCTCAACTGGAAAACTAGCAACAACATTACCGTTTCTGCTAGTAGTAAGAATATTGGTGATACCAACACCACCCCTGTTAGTTACTCTATACTCATACGCAGAAGTTCTTTTACCAAAGCCATTTTCAGTAATAGTTAATATAAACTCCTCATTCACTGCAAGTTTTAAGAATAATTCGTTATCTATTCCTAAATCATTCAAAGTCTTTTCCAATTTAGAATCAATGGAGTTATTAATTGCAGTCCCCAGTCTTTTTGCAAGTGGAACTTTTAAGTAAAGTTCTTTTGTTTCTGTTGCTACACCTATCCCATTTAATATGGTCATGGATATCACGCTGTCATTCTTTACAAGTTTGATACCTCTTACGCCATCTGAATTGCGACTCTTAAATTGACGCACATCACTTACAACAAATCTGATACTTTTTCCAAGCGTTGTTGAAAGTAAAACATGGTCAATTTCATTACATACCTTAACCGATACTAATTTGTCTCCTTCATCGAGCTTTATTGCTATTTTTCCATTGCTTGGAATATAGTGAAAGTCCGCTAAGGAGTTACGCCTTATGTTTCCATAGGCAGTAGCAAAAACTATGTTTTGATTTTCGTCATTTTCACTTGGCAATGGCATGATATTAGTTATAGTTTCACCATCGCTAAGCGGAAATATGTTAACAAGTGCTCTTCCACGTGCGGTTGGCTCTGCAAGAGGTAACTTATAAACTTTTAATCTATAAACTCGACCAATGTTAGAAAAGAATAAAAAGCTAGTATGGGTATTTCCAACAAATAATTCTGTGATTACATCCTCTTCTTTTAATCCCTGTCCTAGCTTTCCTTTTCCACCACGACGCTGAGTTCTGTAGTGAGAAAGTTTTACACGCTTGATATAACCATTCATAGTTACGGTTATCACCATATCCTCTTGTGGAATTAGATCTTCAGCTTCAATGTCCGCGTCTGACTCTTCTATTGAAGTTTTTCGCGGCACAGCAAATCTGTTCTTTATTTCTTGTAGATTGTTTTTTATTTCTCTCATCAACTTCTCTCCTGAGCCAAGAAAAGCGATATATTCTTTTATCAGGTTGATCATTGAACTTAGCTCAGCTTCTAATTTGTCTTTTTCAAGGCCTGTTAAACGCTGCAGTTTCATATCAAGGATAGCTTTAATTTGTAGTTCAGTTAATCTATACACTCCATCTTTCAAAAAGCTTGCGCTATCTGAAATCAACTCGATAATAGTATTGGTTTCATTCGAAGTTTTCCATTCTTTATTTAAAAGTTCTCTACTTGCTTCCGCAGGATCTTTTGCACCGCGGATGATTTTTATCACTTCATCTATGCTGAGGACCGCAATGTAGAGCCCTATATATATATGAGCTTTTTCCCTCGTTTTTCTTAGACGAAATTCTGTTCTCCTGATTAATACTTCTTTTCTAAAATCAACAAAAGCAGTTATGATTTCTTTCAATGACATCAAAGCAGGCCTGTTGTTATTGAGCACTAAAGTGTTAACACTAAAACTACTTCTTAGTGGAGTTAGCCCCAATATTTGATTAAGTATAAAACTTGCTTCAGCATTTCTTTTGAGGTCAATTACTACTCTAATACCAGACTTATCGGACTCATCCCTAATTTCTGTTATACCATCAATTCTTTTTTCTTTTACAAGCTCACCTATCTTCTCAATTAATTTTACTTTATTTACCTGGTAAGGTATTTCATCAATCACTATTGCTTGCCTATCTTGTGGCAGATCTTCCATGTGAGTCTTGCCTTGCACAACAATTGATCCACGACCCGTTGGAAATGCTGATCTTATTCCAGACCTTCCAAGAATCGTTCCCCCAGTTGGGAAATCCGGCCCTGGCATCACTTCAAGTAACTCATCCAAAGTAACTTCAGGATTATCTATATATAACATACAAGCATCTATTATTTCTCCAAGGTTGTGAGAAGGAATATTGGTTGCCATACCAACTGCAACACCACTTGCACCGTTTACCAATAGATTCGGCAACTCTGCAGGCAGCACAACTGGTTCTGTTTCATTTCCATCGTAGTTTGGCCTAAAATTAACTGTATCTTCATCAATATCATTCAGTAAAAAGTGCGACACTTTTTGAAGTCTTGCTTCTGTGTATCGCATTGAAGCTGGTGGATCTCCATCTATCGAACCAAAGTTACCTTGCCCATCAACAAGTGGTAAAAGAAGAGAGAAATCTTGGGCCATTCTAACCAAGGAATCGTAAATAGCTGCATCACCATGTGGGTGATATTTCCCCATTACATCCCCAACTATACGAGCTGCCTTTTTATATGGCTTACCGGCATCGAATCCAGCTCTTGACATTGCATATAATATGCGCCTGTGAACAGGTTTAAATCCATCCCGCACGTCAGGTATAGCCCGGCTTATGATAACGCTCATTGCGTAGGAAAGATAAGAATCTTCCAGCTCTTTTACTATTGAGATTGGTACTATATTATCCTGCATTTTCTATACTTTAATTGAAGTAATTAATAATACTAACATTCAGTTAAGCAAATGGGCAATGACAGACTTGAACTGCCGACCTCCTCGGTGTAAACGAGATGCTCTACCAGCTGAGCTAATTGCCCCTTTAGATCTAATTCTATAGCTCAATATTATTATTGTAAACAAAAATAGCAATAAATTAGATTTAGGTAAGCTATAAGCTTTTATGAAATCTTTGGGTGCGTGCTGTGGAGTTTTATAAATTTTAGTCTTGCTGTCACTTTGTATAAAGGTATTTTTTCACTCACATCTTTCGAAGTTGTAGCCATGTTCAACAATTTTAAGTAGAATATTGTAGCATTTTGAAAATCTGAAAGTTTATCTAGAATAACAGCTAAATTATAGGTATAAAAAATATTGTTTTCATCAAGGGAAATAGCAGTTGTCATATACTCTTTACCTTTTACATAATCCTCCTTTTTCATATAAATCAGACCTAAATTTGCTAATAAAGGAGCATAATTTTTATGTATATCATACAATTTCAACATTTCACTCAACGCCAGATCAGGATCATATTGTGAGATTATCGTCAGAAAATTTTTTAATATGTAAGGGTTACTAGGGTATTCTTTTAACAGTCTTGTGTAAATCTCTACAGCTTTTTTGTATTCTTTATTAGCGTAATAAATATTTCCCAATCCAATTAAAGCATTTTTATGATAAGGGAACTTTGTGATGATCTGATTAAGGAGAGAAGTAGCTGTCTCATTATCTCCTAACTCAAAGGAATCTTTTGCCTTTTTCAAAGTAGAGTATATGTTAAAACTCTTGCCAGAATTCTGCGAGATTTTGATATTAAATTTGTCACTTTTTCTCTCAATAACATCAAGATCTTTATATTTTTTATCAGCTTTTATATGCTTGACAACACTATCAAAGGCCTTCTGTATCTCCAAATTTTCACTAGCATAGGTAACAGAAGACCTCCATAAAATCACAACGCAAATTAACATGCAGACAAACATAGATCCTAGTGTTGTGGCATTGGCTGCAGCGTGTAACCAGTAAACCTTATTTCTTTTAGCTATGCGCAACACATTACAAATTCATAAATGCTAAATTACCTATCTCATACAATAATAAAGATATTATTAATTAGTGGGACGAATATGCTGTGTAGAACGCACTTATCTTTTGTCTTCTATATTTCGCTTCATTTCCACAAAAATGCTTCAATTTATCTTAACATTTTCGTCAATTACCTTTGTAGATTTAAAAGGGCATTTTTACATATTCCATATGGCTGCCAATTGCACCCCTCACATGCGTAATCAAATTTCTTTGAAGACATTTTCTCTCTAATCTTTTCTACCGCTTCACTCCAGGTCAAAGTCTCTCCAATTTTTATTCCTAGAATTTCCATATGCCTCCTATCTAGCTCTAAAACTTTAGCTTGTGTGGTGCATTTACCTTGTTTAGTCTGATTTGGGCAAGCACTACAAATACTATCAAGGTTACCAACTACTTCGATTTGAGTACTAACCACTTCACTTGCTATCTTCCTATAATTTTCTACAAAACCCTGAGAATACCCATACCCTTGGAATGCAAGGGGGCACATGAAATGATGAGGGCGGAATTTTATCATTTTTTCAAATATTGCAAAGCTGCTACAAGTAGAAAAATTTTTACCAAACCGGGAAGGATAAATGGCAAAACCCCCACCATTATTGCTTGTCTCAGACCCAAGTAAACAGCAAGCCAACTAACACCACAAATAAAGATTATAACTGTACCAGCCAGACAACTTAAAGAATTACATACAAATGATTTATACTTAGAGTTCAGTAATTCATTTACTTTGCTCATTACCATAACAGCAGCTAAACAGCCAATTAAATATCCCCCTGTTGGTCCAAGGAGAGCGTGATAACCACCAGAAAAATTTGCAAGAACAGGCAATCCTGCTGCACCAAGTGATAGATATGTAAGCACAGAATAGAATGCTGTTCTGCGGTTAAATTTAAGCCCAATAAGCATTACTCCTAAAGTTTGCAATGTGATAGGCACAGGCTGCAATGGTATACTTATTTGAGCCATCAAGAATAAAAGTAAAACGCAAGACAATATTTCAGCCAGTGTTGATTTACTGCTAGATTGTGTTATAAACATACCTTCCCAATAAAAATAACTTATTAAATGTAATATATGTGTATAAGGGGTTTTGCAATTTAAATTTTGCTCATATTGTGCTACAATGAATTATTTATGCACTATTAAATTAAAAATGATGAGTAACCAAGATCTATTATCGTTGATGAAAGCAAGACACAGCGGACGTTCATACGATCCTACAAGAGCAATATCTCAGGAAGACATGGATATTTTAATGGAAGCTGTAAGGCTGACTCCCTCATGTTTTGGTGATGAACCCTGGAGATACGTAATATGCAACAAACAGAACAATCAAAGCGCATGGGAAAAGCTGCTAAATTGCCTTGATGAATCTAATCAAAAATGGGCAAAAGATGCACAAATACTAATTATATCTCTAAGCGCTAAGAATTTCCGTAAATCTGACAAAGGTGAAAATTTTTGGGCTAATCACGATACTGGTGCAGCAAATTATGCACTTATGCTACAGGCTGCAGCTATGAACTTAATGGCTCATCAAATGGGTGGATTTGATAGAGATAAAATAGTAGAAAGATTCAACATATCCGATGATTTTAATGTAATGTCAGTGATAGCGGTTGGTTACGAAGAAGAGGGCGCTGAAACAAGTAAGAAAAAAAGGAGACCAATAGAAGAAATATTTTTTTATGATGAGTGGCCAAGGTCCTGAAAATTTTATCAAAATGCACGGAACTGGTAACAACTTCGTTATCATAGACTCACGTTCAGCAAATGATTTAAATTGGAACTATAAAAAAATTGCTAACCAAAACGGTTGCGATCAAGTCATAGTGATAACAAACTCCAGTTTAGCCGATTGCTTTATGCATATCTATAATGCTGATGGTAGCAAAGCTGAAATGTGCGGAAATGCAGCACGTTGCGTTGGATATTTGCTAATGTCAGAAAAAGGTACTGAGTATATCACTATTGAGCTGGTAAACAAACGCATTTTAGAGTGTTTTAAAGTGGGTAATAAATCCATAAAGGTTAACATGGGTAAACCTTTACTAAAATGGCATGAAATTCCCTTATCTACTGAGTGTAACACTCTTCACTTACCTATAGAGCTTGAAATGCTAAAAGAGCCCGTTGCAGTAAATATTGGTAATCCTCACATAGTTTTTTTTGTTGATAACGTAAATGAAATACCATTGCAAAGTTTAGGACCAAAGCTGGAAAATCACGTATTATTTCCTCAGAAAATTAATATTAGTATTGCACAAGTTGAAAAGTCTGGAGAAATAGCTTTAAGAGTTTGGGAAAGAGGTACAGGCATTACTGCATCATGCGGTAGTGCAGTCTGTGCAGCACTTGTTGCATCCACACTACGTGGATATCTGACTGCCCAACAGACTTCAGTAAATTTATCAGGAGGTAAATTACTAATCGAATGGGCAAATGACGTATTCATGACCGGTGATATAGGGTTTTTGTGACCCTAATTCTAGTGATGCATTACTTCCAATACCTTCTTACCAATTACTGCAGGGGTTTCAGCAATTGCAATCCCGGCACTCCGCATAACTTCTAGTTTTGCACCAGCACTTCCACCGCTGGAAGAGATGATTGCTCCAGCGTGTCCCATACGTCTTCCTGGAGGTGCCGTTTGGCCTGCTACAAAACCAACGATTGGCTTTTTAGTTTTTTCTGTTTTCACAAAATGTGATACATCTTCTTCTTCGTTTCCACCTATTTCACCAATAACTACAATACCATGAGTATCGTTATCTTTTAAAAAGAGCTCCATACAGTCGACAAATGTCATACCATGAACTGGATCTCCCCCAATTCCGATACACGTGGATTGACCAAGACCAACAGCAGTTGTTTGTGCTACTGCTTCGTAAGTTAAAGTTCCAGAGCGAGACATAATTCCTATGTGTCCACGCTTATGGATATGGCCAGGCATAATTCCTATTTTGCATTCTTCAGGTGTAATAATTCCCGGACAGTTGGGACCAATCAATCGACTTTTTGAATCAACAAGCGCGCGCTTAACTTTCACCATATCAAGTATAGGAATGCCCTCTGTAATACAAATTATCAATTCTATTTTTGCATCTATTGCTTCAAGTATTGCAGCAGCAGCAAATTTAGCAGGTACATATATAACTGTAGCATTTGCACCGGTTTTTTCTTTGGCTTCTGCTACAGTATTAAAAACCGGTAAATTAAGGTGAGTGCTACCACCCTTTCCAGGAGTTACACCTCCCACCATTTTCGTTCCGTAATCAATTGCTTGCTCTGAATGAAATGTGCCTTGTGCACCAGTAAAACCCTGGCATATTAATCTTGTATCTTTGTTTACTAAAACGGACATGCTTTATTTTACCTCTTTTACTATCTTTTGCGCAGCATCACCCAGTTCATCTGCAGCAATAATATTTAATCCCGACTCTTCTAAAATTTTTTTTCCTTCTTCAAAATTAGTACCTGATAATCTAACCACTAGAGGAACTTTAATGCTCATTTCTTTTGCAGCCGCAACAATTCCACTTGCGATAATATCGCAACGCATTATACCACCAAATATGTTAACCAGAATTCCTTTTACGTTGCTATCAGACAATATGATTTTAAATGCTTCAGTTACAGTTTCTTTACTCGCTCCACCACCAACATCCAAAAAGTTAGCAGGCTCTGCTCCGTAGTATTTTATTATATCCATTGTTGCCATAGCAAGACCTGCACCGTTTACCATGCAACCAATACTGCCATCCATTTTGATGTAACTGAGCCCATACTTTGAAGCCTCTATCTCTTCTTTCACTTCTTCATCATAATCACGAAGTTCCATAATTTCTGGGTGACGATATAAAGCATTGTCATCGAAATTAATTTTCGCATCGAGCGCAATAAAATCTCCAGAATTTGTTTCAACCAGTGGATTAATTTCAATTTGGCTCGCGTCAGTTGCAATAAACGCATCATATATTTTCTTTGCAATGTTCGATATCTTTTCTATTTGTTCTGGACTCAAATGAAAACTGCTGCTTAACTTGCTGCTATCAAAACTTGTAGCAGAATCAATATCAAATTTCACAATTTTTGCAGGAGAATTTTTTGCCACTTCTTCGATGTCCATTCCACCTTCTGAGGAAAATATGAATATTGGCCTACTGAGCTTCGGGTCGATTACCAGGCTTAAATAATACTCTTTCTTAATGCTTGAGCCTTCTTCAACGTACACTTTTCTTACTTGCTGCCCGCTTGGCCCTGTTTGATGAGTAACTAAAGTCATACCAATCATGTCCTTTACAAACTGTTGAGCTTCTTCAACTGACTTTGCTAGCTTTACGCCACCGGCTTTACCCCTACCACCTGCATGAATTTGAGCTTTAACTACAAACACGTCAGATTTTAATTGACTTACTTGAGTCTTTACTTCTTCCGCAGATGTAGCAACAAAACCTTTTGGCACTGGGACATTAAATTTATGCAACACTTCTTTCGCTTGATATTCGTGAATATTCATAAAATAACCAATGATAAACTATTAACTTGAGTACAAACTACCAACCATAACGCTGCCTTCTGCACTCTTGTTGGTACCTCTTTTTTTTAGCTTCAGCTTTCTTTTTAGCTCTTTTTTCTGATTTTTTTTCATGATATTGTTTTTTCATTTTCAACCCTCTTCCTTCCTTTTGAATTGTTTTTTTCAATACTGGAAGAGCTCTGTCTACATCACCATAATGGACTGATACTTCTATCAAACTCTATACCTCCTTCGGTAATCATTTCAAAATCTATTTATAAATTAGAAAATTAACATTGTCAATTATTTTATAAACTTGAGCGTTAAAATGTAATATGCCATAATTTACATGGTGAATAATGTCATTCCAGTGTCAGCTACTTGCTTACTGATGGAGATTGCTCTTATGTTACAGCGTTCTTACAATTATACTAACATCGGGGCGGAGAGATTTGAACTCCCGACCCTTTGGTCCCAAACCAAATGCGCTACCAGGCTGCGCTACGCCCCGACTTCTTTACTCAGAGTATCAATAACTCAGGCAAAATGCAAGATTCATTTGTTTACTTTAGAAAAAATATAATATGAGATTTAATATTATCTTAGAATATGTTTTTTATTAGCTCCTCTTTAACAACAGACTGCTTCGTAGAAAGTCTACAGGGTTTTTGTGCGCGCAACACTGAACCAGATTTCTTTATCTTAGCCATATTTAAAAATCTAGCTACACCAATTGGTGAAAGTGAGTGCAGCAACTACAGCAGTATCGACCCTTAAAATTCTTTTTCCTAGACTCAATTTTTGACAAAACTTATCGGCAAGATCAAGTTCATAAGATGAAAAACCACCTTCAGGGCCAACAATAATAGCAACATTTTTTTTGCCTTTCAGCACTTTGTCAGCTTTACCTGTTTCATCACACAAAACGAAATTTTTACTCTGGGAATCAGGTAACTCACAAAAGTTAATAGGAGGCAAAATCTCTGGTATACTTATCCTACCTGATTGTTCCGCTGCTTCGATTGCTTGTAATTTTGCTCTACTTAGGTTAATATTTTTTACCACTGTACGTTCTGTTGAAATAAATTGAATGCAGATTACTCCCATTTCAGTTGCCTGTCTTACTATGTTGTTCAAAGCAGCACTTTTTACCATGGCACAATACAGGTATAAATTTTCCTCATATTGCTGTTGTTTAGTGCATTCTTTGGGTGTAACTTCTGTCAATTTACGCGATATATTAACTACTTCTCCTAACCATTCTCCATCTTTTCCATTAAAAAGAGAGAGATTATCATACTTCTTAAGCCGCATTACATTGCAAATATAGTGACTTTGTTGTGGATTAAGTGCTAAACTCACGCCTTGTGATAAAGCTTCTTCAACATAAAGCCTAATTTTTCCCATTCAAAACCTTAATTATATTCTACTTGAGTGACTCTTACGGGATTTGAACCCGTGTTACCACCGTGAAAGGGTGGTGTCCTAACCACTAGACGAAAGAGTCAATGCGAATTAACTCAAGTTATATTGATTATGCACATAAAGTCAATTATTTTATGACGCAAACGCCTTTCTCTATTCCATATTTAATATTCACTGAATTTATTTCAGATCTAGGAGTTTTAGATCCTAATTCTAATTGTTGTTCAACTTTTGTATCGGAATCATAGCCAGAATCGTAGCCAGAATCTCTACGCTCATATTTCTGCCTTATTTCTTCTACACTAAAGCCAGCCTTGGCCTTAATTTTTTGATCATTAGTCTGTTGCTGACTTATCGACTTATTAGCACTTAGCTCATTTAGCTTTATTTGCCAATCATTCACTTTATCTTGCACTAACCCATGGCAAGTTCCAGAATTAGCTTTTATGTCTTTTGCTTTTCTTTCTGCTCTTTTCTTGGACAAATCTACCCTAGCATAAATAGGTTCTGACGACTGTTCTGGCTCTTTCTGTTTTAGGCTAGTAGGCTTTTTTGTTCTGAAAGATCATCTATAGTGCAATAAATAGGTTCTTCTGATATACTCAAATAACCACTATCTTCCAATGATAAATTTTCAGTGGATTTTTTATGTGAATCATATATTTCAGCATAAATAGATTCTTCTGATACACTCAAATAACCATTTTCCCCTAATGAGTTACTAACCTTAGCATCATACACCTCAGCGTAAATTGGCTCTTTTGAAGGCAAAGCATCATAATTAGTGCTCTTTGGCTTATACTCAAAAGTTCTAGGAGGTTTTTGAGGTGGTATTACATTGTTGTTCACCTCAGCGTACATAGTTATTGGCTCATATTCAGAGGTTCTAGGAGGTTTTTGTTGTATAGCTTCAACATTCAAATCATCTGTAGAATAATACTCTGCGCCTTTTCCTAGTAAAAAGGAAACTGTGGGGTGAAGAATTATCTCTGCTGGTAAGTTTTTCTCACTATCCAATTTTAGATTTTTTGATTCTGCTAAACTCTCAATAACACGAATTATAACATTCTTTCCATTCTCATCTATTGAGTGGATATCAGCTCCACGATTAATCAGCAATTCCATTATTTTGTGATCTGTAGCATGTCCTAAAGCCTGATTTAAAGCTTGATTATTATTTATATCAAATGATCCTGTATTCTTGAGAGACGTAGTCTTTGAAAAGAATTTTCTAAAACTATTTAATGCATCATAGAGAATTAGAGTCAGTTTAACACCTTTTATGTCATTGTTTTTGACAGATTTAATTAAAAAATTATCTATTATACCCATGATTATACCCCTATATAAAAGCTCACTACCATGATACAATTTTAAACTATGATGATTTATTTTCTACTAATAGCAGCTCTCTATAACCACTTAACAAGTGGTGGCATTGACATCATAATTGCATCTGGATTGCCGTCAGTCATTAAACCAAACCTTGTGCCACGATCGTATAACAGATTGAATTCTACATATCTGCCACGTTTTATTAATTGATTTTCTCGTTGTTCTTTTGTCCAAGATTTTTGTATATGTTTACGTATGATGTGCAAATAAATTTCCAAAAAGGCTTCACCTACTGCTTTTGTGAACTCAAAATCGTTTTCCCAGTTGCCAGAACTCAGATTATCATAGAAAATGCCACCAATACCACGCGGCTCTTTTCTGTGTTGTAAGAAAAAACAGTTGTCACATTGCTCTTTAAATTTTGGATAATATCCGGTGTCAAATCTATCACATGTCATTTTGATTGATTCATGGATATACTTGCAATCTTCTTCATTTTTATATATTGGCGTAAAATCCATTCCTCCACCAAACCATTGTTTTGAAGTATATATCAGCCTTGTGTTCATATGTGCTGCAGGGATAAGGGGCGATTGCATATGAGACACTAAAGATATACCGCTTGCCCAAAACTCTCCGTTACTTTCACTTGCACCAGGAATTTCATTAATGACTGAATCTGCAAATTTTCCGTGTACTTTTGAAACGTTTACTCCAACTTTTTCAAAAACATTACCAAAAATAATTGTAGATTCACCACCTCCACCACCTGGGCGATCCCACTTTCTCTTTTCGATCTTTGGCTCTGCGGATGATTGTTTTTCAATTAATAAGAAAGATTCTATAATCTTATCTCTTAGTGCACAGAACCACTTAAATGCTTGTGTTCTTTGTTTTTCCATAATATCCTCTTGCTAGCTTATTAACATTGTTATATCTGATATTTAAGGAACTTAATTAGATTTGGACGATAATTATCTATCAAAGACGTTAATAAATCTATAATAATTAAATCAATATAATAGAACATTTTCGTATGTACAACAATGCCAAGTAACAATAATGAATAAGAGATACATAGATAACAAAAAAGAGAACAGGGTTGATTTCATACTAAGAAATTATGGAATGTCAATTGTTGTGATGGCAGTTATTATGCTCTTACCTCCAGTAGCAATATCGATACTCTACTTTTTTGATATATATAGTCAGCATATTAATATAGAGATTAATTTATTAGTTAGCATTCTAACAACTCTCTTTATGATATATAATGTAAAACGCTATAGATACCTACTTAATACTATAGAATTTCAAAATGCAATATTTGCAAATGCACTAAATCATAATACAGAATTTTGCCTTATTTTACATAAAGATGAAGGTATTATTTATGCTGATGCAAGGTTCTACGAAAGGTTTAAAGATCATATAGATGATGACATTACGTTAGGCAAGATTCTTGAAATAGGAGATGTTTCAGAAGCAGACAAAAAAGTACTCTATCATGCACTAAAAAATAACTCTTCTGTACAGGTATGCATTTCCTTAAACAAGAAGAATAGAGTATCTAACTTTCTTTTGCTCTTTGAGCCGATACCAGATAATCCCCAAATTGCTATAAATAGTAATAAGATTTTAAATTTATCATTAGTGCCAATAGCAAGGCCAGATGGGTATTTTGTATTAAAAGCAACACAGATAAACAAGGAGCAGATATATGAAGAGTTAATAGAAAAACACAGCATAGGAACTTACATTGCAAATGCCAAAGGGGTGATTTTATCTGTAAATAAAAGATTTTTAGACATATTTGAACTAAAAAAACTGGAAAAAGGTAGCTCAATCAGTGATTTTATATCTCAATCTAAATATAACAATACAACAACCGATAATGAAATTTTGTTTTTTACTATAAGTGGTATTCCATTCAAGGCTTATATGAGCACTGCTATATTTTGTGATAAATACAACCATAGCTATATATATGGCTTTATAACACCAACCGAATCAAATATTGTTGATTATCAATTACACCCTTGTTTTGCAAATTCATCAATTGCTATTGCACAATGTGACATAAACGGTAACTTTGTAAAGAAAAATACAGCACTAATAAAGCTTGCAGGGTCAGATAATAATTCAATCTTTACATTGATATTAGATAGTTATCATGTGAAAATACGTGAATATTTTTCGAGTAATAGAATAAATAATGCGTCCTTTGATGTACAGCTCAACGGCGATAATAACATAAAAATATATTTCAATAAGTTTCTTCATAATAAAATGATATTCATACTTTGTTATTTTATTGATAATACTGAACACAAAAATCTAGAGATAAAGCTTGAGCATTATCAAAAGATGCAAGCTATAGGGCAGTTAGCAGGTGGTATTGCGCATGATTTCAACAATATATTGACTGGGATAATAGGATTTTGCGATTTGCTTTTACTCCAGCATTCAGCTAGTGATCCATCTTTTGGAGATATAATACAGATACAGCAAAATGCAAAGCGTGGATCAAATTTAGTAAGACAATTGCTTGCTTTTTCAAGAAGACAGACCTTGCAGCCAAAAATTATTGATGTAAATAGTACTATAGCTAATCTTTATGAAATGATAAAAAGATTAATAGGTGAAAATATAAAATTTAATATTTATTATGGTAGGGACTTGGGTGCTGTTAGGGCTGATCAAGGACAATTAGAGCAAGTTATACTTAACTTAGCAGTCAATGCTAGTGCTGCTATGGAAAAGGGCGGAGAATTAACTATACGAACCTTTAATCAAAAGATTGACTCATTAAATTCTACACCTCAGGATATGTTTTCTCCAGACAAGGAAGCGATTGAACATGGAAATTATGTTGTGATTGAAGTAATTGATACTGGATGTGGAATGACGAGTGATACAACTGAAAAGATCTTTGATCCATTTTTTTCTACTAAAGATATTGCTTCTGGTACAGGTCTTGGCCTCTCTACTGTATATGGCATTATTAAACAAACTGAAGGATACATCTATGTTGCTAGCAAAGTAAATCATGGAACTAAATTTAGCATATTTTTGCCCATGGTTTACATATCAGATGAAAATCTGAGAGAGGAAGATAGTGAAGAAATAGAAAGACCGGTAGTAAGTGAAATTAAAGGTAATGGTATAATTTTATTAATCGAAGATGAAGATTCAGTAAGGGAATTCATCTCTAAAGCACTCAAAAGAAAAGGATTTGATGTAATAGAAGCAAGCATAGGCAGCGAGGCGCTAGAAATAATCAGTAAAAAAAGTCAACATATAGATCTTATAATCACTGATGTAATCATGCCAGAGGTGAGCGGCCCAGAAATAGTTAAAGAAGCATTGATCCATAGGCCAAATATCAACGTTATTTTTATTTCTGGGTATGCAGAAGATGCTTTTTTAAAGAGTGATGACATCAATATAGAAGATTTTCACTTTTTGCCAAAACCATTCACTCTGAATGAATTAGGAAACAAGGTTCAAAGTGTGTTACACAAAGTAAAAAAGACAGTCTAATTTTAGTGTGATTAGCAACAAAAAAATTTTCTAATGCAAAAGTTTCTTGCATATATACAATAGAATTATTTTATACATAAGATAAAAGGCGTGAGCAAGATTATTGCAATAGTAAATCAAAAGGGAGGAGTTGGCAAAACCACAACTAGTATAAATTTATCGACAGCCTTTGCTGCTGTGGGAAAAAGCACTTTATTGGTAGATCTTGATCCTCAAGGAAATGCTAGCACCGGACTCGGGATTTCTTATCGTAGCAGGGAAGAAAAAAACATATACAAAATACTACTAAGCAGCGAAAATAAATTGATAGAATCGGCAATTTTCAATATAAAGGAAATTCCAAATTTATCACTAATTTCGTCAGTAGTTGATTTATCAGCTGCAGAAATTGAATTATCGCAACTTGAGCGAGGAAAATTTGTGCTAAAAAGCGCATTAGAGAAGATACGCGATAATTATGAGTATATAATCATCGATTGCCCTCCATCACTTGGGCTTCTAACCATAAATGCTTTGACTGCTGCTAATTCTATTATTGTTCCTCTTCAGTGTGAATTTTTTGCTCTGGAAGGATTAAGCCATTTAGTTAAAACTGTGGAACTGATAAAAAGGAATAATCTAAACCCTTTTTTGGCAATAGAAGGGATAGTGTTAACAATGTATGACAGGCGCAACAAACTCAGTGAACAGATTAAAAACGATATTTGCCAGTATTTAAATGATAAAGTATACAAAACTATCATCCCATTGTATGAGACTGTTATTCCACGTAACGTACGGTTATCAGAAGCGCCTTCTCATGGAAACCCCGCTATTGTGTATGATCTTAAGTGTCCTGGTGCACAAGCATATATAAGTTTGGCAAGGGAAATTTTAAAAAAGCACGCGAGCAGTTGTAAGGAGAAGAAACTAGTAAGCGAGGGCGTAGTATGAAGGATGATAGACGCCTCGGCAGAGGTCTTGCCGGCCTCATAGGCGATAATTATGATAATAAAGAAGATCGACAAGAGCATTTGCCTATTTCATTACTGCACCCAAGCAAATTTCAACCGAGGAAACATTTTGACGAGGAGTCATTAAGAGAACTTGCAAATTCGATAAAGAAAAGTGGCATTATACAGCCTATCGTGGTACGCAAAGATTCAAATGATGATGGTTATGAAATAATAGCTGGAGAACGTCGTTGGCGAGCAAGCAAGATTGCAAATCTTGATAGTGCACCGGTTATCATAAAAGATCTGAGCGACAAGGAATGCTTGGAAGTATCCATAATTGAAAACATACAAAGACAAGATATTAATCCGATAGAAGAAGGTGAAGCATATAAGAGACTGATAGATGAATTTTCCTATACACATGAAGAATTAGCTTCAACTATAGGCAAAAGCCGCAGTCACATAACCAATATGATTCGGATGTTGTCACTTTCCTGTAGGGTGAAAACAATGATCAACGAAAAAAAACTATCTATGGGTCATGCAAGAGCGTTGATTAATGTTGAAAATGCGGAAAGTATTGCAGAAAGAATAGTTTCTCAGGCCTTAAGTGTTAGACAAACTGAAAAATTGATAAAAGATTTGCATCAAGGCGACAACCAAAAAGAACAGAAATATACTAAAAATCAAGATATGGCAGTAATAGAGGGCGCTATATCTTCTCAACTTGGTTTAAAGATCAAAATTAATGACAACAATTCTAAAGGTAAAGTTATGATACGGTATAATAATCTCAGTGAATTGGATTTGATATTGAAAATTTTGAATGGAAAACTTGAATCCCAGTAAAGCAAAAAAATAATATAAAATACAACTGTTGGTGTCATCTAGGTAGTTCACAGAAACGAAAAAACTTCCTTCGCCAGCCCCCTTAATACTACAATAAGGGGGCTGGCGAAGGAAGTTTTTCGTTTCTAACGATTGTTGCCAAAACCATGCAAGAAGTCTATTGACAGGTGATTAAATTATAATGTAGCCTATCGCCGTATATCTGGGGGTGGGTTGTTGTGAGGCTTTTTCACTTTTTATTCTTGTTAATATGTTTTTCTCTGTATTACTATGCGGGTTTTATATTTTCGCCTTGCCCAAAAGCTACGGTTTGCTTTTCACCTGGAGAAGATTGTGCTATGCCGATAATCAGCGTAATAGATCAGTCTAAAAAATCTATCTTAGTTCAAGAATATACATTTACTCTTGGAACAATTGCAAAATCTTTGATCAATGCTAAAGAACGTGGTGTTGATGTTAAAGTCATTTTAGATAAATCGCAACTCTACTCAAAATATAGTGTTATAAATGAACTATTTTCAGGTGGAGTACCAATTTGGATCGATGATAAGCCAAAGATTGCTCATAATAAGATAATGATTGTTGACAATCAAAAAGTCATCACAGGATCATTTAACCTGAGTAAGACAGCTAAAAAAGGAAATGTTGAAAATTTATTAATTATTACAGATTATCCTGAATTGATTCAGCAGTATGTGAAAAACTGGGAGGCACGAATGTCACAATCTTATAAATACGTCTCCAACTAATCAAGAGCGCTTACTCAAAATCGGGTTTAAAAACAGCAAGGGAGAGCTTTTTTATTGATTGGCATAATGATTATGATATAATAAACTAAAAGTTTCAGGAATAAAGTAATGGATTATACAAATGATGCTGCCGGTAGCTACACTGCCATTCACGATTTTTTTCAAAACAACGGTGTTGGAGATTATAAAGTTCAATGCAGTTATAGTGGTGTACCGTATGCTACTGACGAATACGTACATTCTGGCGATAAATTTTGGAGCAATAATTTCATAGACTCACATTTTGGCAGGGGAATAAAAATGTATCCTCAAAGTGAACTTTTAGCTAAAGAATACGCTGGAAATACGCTGCCAGTTTCAATATCACTAGATAAGGATTTAATAAAAATAAAGGAATGTCAGAAAAAAACGAAGTTTGTAGAACTAGAAAGAGAGTCAGGCGATTTAGTGTATGATAAGCAAAAGTATGTAAAGTGTTACACAACGAAGCTATCATATGATGATGTACATATTTACAGTAACGATAGAGTTTCAACATTTAGCATTAAATACGACGTGCCAAACGATTCGAGATACAGTTTAAATGTAACATTTACAAAGGTTAATGATAATAAACCAGGGTTTTGGCAAAAATTTAAAAATATGTTTTAACAGAGTAGCTTCTCAATGAAGAGATTCTGAGGGAAAGTGTTGAGTATGACGTTGGGAAACTTTGTCTTCACTAGTTATAATTCACGTGTTTAAGAATGACTTCTGCTAAACCTTTATTAATTCCAGGTACGTTTTGAATTTCAGCCAGAGAAGCTTTACTTATGTTCTTCACTGAACCAAAATAAGACATCAACGCCTTTTTTCTTTTGTTGCCAATGCCGGGTATTTTGCTTAATTGTGAAACTATAAACTGTTTATCGCGTTTTTTTCTATGTGAAGTTATTGCAAAACGATGTGCTTCATTACGCAGCGATTGTAAGTAAAGCATGACTTTGCTGTCATTTGCCAGACTGAATTCTTCCCTGCCCAGCATATAAAATCTTTCATTTCCTGCGTTACGATCAGGACCTTTTGCCATACAAGCAAAAGGAACGTTTATATTCAATACTTCCAGTACATTCTGTACTATGGAAACATGTCCTGGTCCACCATCAATCAGTAAAAAATCAGGTATTATGCCTTTTATATTGCCGGAGAAACGTCTGGTTAGCACTTCCCTCATCATTTTATAGTCATCGCCTGAAAATTTTTCCTTTATAGTAAATTTTCTGTACTCACTCTTTAAAAAACCTTCCTGCCCTGCAACAACCATTACACCAATTTGTTGATTTCCAAATATATGGCTATTGTCATAAACCTCAATACGCTTTGGAATATTTGGTAACAAGAAGATTTTGCTAAGCTCTCCAAGCTTTTCTAGGTTATTTCTATAATCGATAAGCTTCTGCTCTAAGCTATGCTGAGAATTATTGTAAATAAATTTCAACAAATCACGTTCTTTACTATTTTCTGCATGCAAAACTTTCATTGGTTTCTGAGCAACAGCATACAGTGCTTGCTCTATAATTTCCTTACCCGTAATAAAATCGGGAACGTAAATTTGTGCTGGTGGTGTATTAACTGGATTATACAAATTGACCAAAAAGGTGGATAAAATTTCATCATTTGGATGATCATTACAATTCTCGACGAAGTAAGGAATGCTTCCATAGTTGCCTTTATCTCTGAATGATAATACACCAATGCATGCCAGGTCCGCTTCACGTACAATGCTGAAGAAATCTGCATCTTTTTCAAAAGAAAAATCCATTGGCTGCATTTGAATTTGCTGAAGAAATTTCAATCGATCTCTATATACAGCAGCAAGCTCATAGTTCATTTCCCTGCTGCACTTTTCCATTGTAGAAAATAACTGTTTTTGCACTTCTTTATTCCTTCCGAGCAGCGTATCTTGTGCTTGTTTTACTGATTGGCAGTAATCATCTTTTGTAATTTTATCTACGCATGGTGCTGAACAGCGCTTAATTTGATATTCAATACATGGTCTTTTTGTTGAGGAAAAGTATTGATCTGAACATACTCTCAAGAGAAAAGCTCTTTGCAATGATAATATAGTGTTCTTAACAGCAGCAGCAGATGGAAAAGGGCCATAGTAATGAAACTCATTCTTCTTAAATTTGCCTCTATATTTCGCTATTCTTGGATAATCGTGCTTGGAAATTGTTATATAAGGATAAGATTTTCCATCCTTAAGCACAATATTATAAGGTGGCTTCAACGATTTTATTAACTGTGCTTCAAGAAGCAGTGCTTCGATTTCATTCTCAGTGATGAATATTTCAACCTTAATAACCTGTGAGAGCATAACTCTAATTCGTTCAGAAAGGTTTTCGAATTGAAGGTAGTCGGATAACCTCGACTTCAAGTTTTTTGCTTTTCCAACATATAAAACTTTATTCTTATCTCCAACCATCTTATACACGCCACAGGACTGTGGAGATGATTTGATTTGTTCTTTATATTGCCTGAGCATTTATCCATTGCTTAACCTGTATGAGGTTAAAATCTGCTACTAAATGAAAGATGGAAACTACATTTTCAAGCAAAGATAATCTGTTTCTTCTCAGCTTATCAGAATCACAGTTAATCTTTATACTGTCCATAAACTGATTGATAAACGGAGCAAAACCAGCAAGTTCATCAAGTGCTACATTAAAGTGGTTATTTTTTATCGCTTGTTTTATGTTTTTACAAGCAGTTATAGCACAATTTGATAGCGCAATTTCTTCACTTTCAATCAAAAACCTCTTACCGTAAGATGCACTATAAGTAGTGCCATCACTTTTCCTTGCTTTGCTAACTATGTTACTTACTCTTTTGTAAGTGCTTAGAATCTGTTCACCTTCTGGCGTACTAAGATAACGATCCAATATAACAGTTTGCTTTTCTGCTGTCAGCAGATCATTAATATCGATTTTATATAGTATTGAATCTACAACATCTTGCCTTATATCTCTATTTTTTAAAATAACCTTGAATCTTTCTAAGCAGAATCTAAATACTAGTTCTAAAATTTGATTTCTATTTGGCTTATCAACTGACGCTGTATTTTTATTAAATAGAAGCCTTGAATATAAAGATACTGACTTGTCTATCATTAGCCTAATTGGAACATGCAAATTATTTTCAAGTATTGTCCTAATTATACCAATTGTCATTCTCCGCAAACCAAATTGATCATACGAACCAGAGATTTTCTCACCTGCTGCAATTAAACCAACTAAGCTATCCACTTTGTCTGCAATTGACACAGCAATTGCAGAAGGAGATTTAGGACACTCCTGCTCTGGCCCGATTGGCTTATAATGCTCAGTTATAGCTTCCACTATTTCTCTATCTTCTTGAAAATAAGAAGCATAATATCCACCCATTACTCCTTGTAATTCTGGAAACTCTCTTACTATCGATGTTGCCAAATCAGCTTTTGCCAAATATGCAGCACGTTCAACTTTTATCAGCGAAGCATGTGGAATAAATATAGCTATATACTTTGACAGAGCCATAATACGCTTCACCTTTTCCCCCACGCTGCCAAGTGAAGCATGAAATAATATTGAACCTAATCTTTTGACATAATAATCTAGATTTTCCTTTTTGTCTTGAGATATTAAAAATTGGGCATCAGCAAGACGTGCTTCTAATATTCTTTCGTGTCCTTTAACAACTTCACCATTGTTGACGTTGACAACAGTGACAAAGTGTGAAATTCTCTTTCCATTACTTAAAGCAAGGTATTTTTGTTGTGTATTAACTATACTAAGTATTACTTCCTTCGGTAATCCAAATGACTTTTCTTGATTCACTTCACCAAACAGTACGATTGGCCACTCTATAAGCCCTGTCAATTCATTTAGTAAATAATCATTTTTCTCAAGTTGTAAATTCTGCTCTTTTGTGAATTTATTAATCTGATCTAGTATAAATTGCTTTCTTTTGTCCATTTGGAGAATTACACTGTTTTTTTCTAGCAATTCAAAATAGTCTTTAGGTGCTTTAACAGTTAACGCTGTACCACTTGAGAGAAATCGATGGCCATATGTTGTGTTAGATGCTGTGATCCCTGCAAAAGACACAGGTATTATTTCGTCATTTAAAATGCATAAAATGTTTTTAATTGGCCTAACCCACCTTTCTTTTCCTTTGCCCCATCTCATACTTTTTGGCCAAGAGAGATTTTTTAATATTTCTCCTAGTTGATTTTTAAGAAACTCTTGAATGTTAAATGAGCAGCTTTCTCTTTTAATGAAGTAAAAATCCTCATTATTTACTTTTCGAACGAGCAAATCTTCTTCATTTTTCTGATATTTCCTTAAAAAACCTTCGATAGCACTTTTTGGTGCGTTGATGTTTGGTCCCTTAACTTCGTTATTGGAATCCTTTAGCTCCAAAGCATTTATGTTGTCGACAAATAGGGTAATGCGACGTGCCGTTATAAAAACCTCCATTGATGTAAATTTTACATTATTTTTGTTAAAAACATTGGCAATACAGCTCTTAACTTGAACTGTAGCTGAATTCTGCATTCTCGGTGGTATTTCTTCTGAAAGGCACTCAAATAACAACTGCAACGACATACGCTATTTACTCATGTACAATTCACAACATTTTTTTGTCAGCTCTCTAACTCTACCAATATAAGCTGTACGTTCATTCACACCAAGCACACCTCTTGCATCAAGCAGATTAAGTAGGTGACTAGTTTTAATACATTGGTCATAAGCTGCCATTGGTAGCTCCTTTTCAATAAGGAACTTGCACAATTTTTCCGTATCTTCGAATTGCTGCTGTACCACTTTAGTATCATAATAATCTAATGCTAGATAAGAAAATTCATATTCTCTTTGTTTAAAAATATTTCCGTAAGTTACACCGTTATCGTTCCAAATTATATCGTAAACATTATCTACACCTTGTATGCACATTGCTAAACGTTCCAACCCATATGCCACCTCACCAGGAATCATCTTGCAGTCAATCCCTCCAACTTGCTGTATATAAGTAAGCTGTGTTACTTCCATTCCATTGCATGTAACTTCCCATCCAAGTCCTGATGCTCCAACGCTCGGATTTTCCCAATCATCTTCAACAAACTTAATATCATATTTTTCTGTAGATATGCCAAGAACTTTTAAGCTATCTAAATAGACGTCTTGTAAATTATTACCAGATGGCTTTATTATAACTTGATATTGGTGATGTTGATACAAACGATTAGGATTATCACTATAGCGTCCATCTGCTGGCCTAATTACTGGTTGTAGATATGCAATTTTTGTCGATTTTGTATCAATTGCAGACATAATTGTTGCAGGATGTAATGTGCCAGCACCAACTTCAGATGTGTATGAGTGAAGTATAACACATCCTTCACTAGCCCAAAAATCTTGTAACTCTTTTATTATACTTTGTAAGTTCACACAAATTGTACACTTTTTATACTAAATATATAAATAAATAAGTACTATTCAATACCTATTTTTTTAACAGTATCATGTAAATAATCACCTAAAACTGCTGAACTTTCCCTCACATACTGAATTATGCTTTTATTTAGGACAATTGCATCATGCATAGTTAAATCGCAGAATATAAATGCTGTTAAATACAGTAAAATCACCGCATAAAATGTGTGAAAAATCCCCTCAAATGTAATTGACATTGCATTATTATAGCTGAGCTGTATTGAACTTATTGGCCATGGTTTTATCACTTCTACAACATTAAAAAATACGTAAGGTATCATAAGAAAAAAGAAAAAGTGCATAAAATCATTAAACCAAAATGGGCATTGAAACATCTGCTTACATATACTCCCATAGAGTTTACTTACAGCATAATAAATTGACATTATTGCTGGCATTGAAAGTGCTACAGTCAGTACTTGCCCTGACGCTATTTGTATTACTATTTCTTCACCACTGTTTGCTGAAGGGTCTTGAGCATGAAAAATAAATATTCCAATTAATTGCATTACTAACATAACTATTGCCAATTTTGTAAAAACAGCAGCTACAACTATTCCTGAGTCTGGCATTTTATATAGTAAGTATTCGCCTCCATATGTAAGAATTAATATAACATCGACAATAAATAATATTAAAAAAGAAGACCAATAGTTCTGCCAACTTGGTAAATATCCTATTCCTAAAAGAGAGCTTACTGTTTTGGCAGGAAAAACCTTACCTAGCATCTTTCCCAAAAATTTAAAAAAAATCCCCATGTTCTAAGTAACACTTGGTTTATATTATTTATAATACTGTATTGTAACGGACTTATCAACAACTTAAAACATGTATTGGAAAACTTTAAGTAATATGCAGCAACAGTAGAAGAACGTGCGCCAAAAATTTAATAATTTTATAGGGCTTATGCACTTAAATTTTTTGCAATATCAAGTGCAGCGTAAGTGAATATTGCACTTGCACCCGCACGTTTGAAACCAATCAAAGATTCATAAATCACCTTGTCATAATCTAGCCAGCCATTATTTGCAGCAGCTTTTATCATTGCGTACTCACCGCTTACTTGGTAAGCAAAAATCGGAAAATTAAACTTATCACTTGCTGTTTTGATAATATCCAAATATAGCATACCCGGTTTAACCATAATAAAATCTGCACCTTCATTTATATCCATTTCAATTTCGCACATTGCTTCGCGCGCATTTTTATAATCCATTTGATAACCACTTTTGTCTATAGAATGTGATAGCCCACATGAACCAACGACTTGCCTGAATGGAGCATAGAAGCTAGAGCAGTATTTCACTGCATAAGATAATATTAATACGTCTTGAAAGTTGTTATCATCTAATGATTTTCTGATTCTTCCTATTCTACCATCCATCATATCAGAAGGAGCAACTATATCACATCCTGCTTTCGCTAAAGCAAACGCTTGCTTACACAGCACTGATATAGTTTCATCGTTTTCTACATCCATCTGATTATCTTTTAAAATGCCGTCATGGCCGTGAATAGTGTATGGATCCAATGCAACGTCTGCAATAATACCAATTTCAGGTACCTTTAATTTTACAGCACAAATTGCTCTGCAGATTAAGTTGTCAGAATTATATGCTTCCTCAGCGTTTTCAGATTTTAGTTTACTATCAACTACAGGAAAAATTGCAACAGCATTAATCCCTAAATCTTTAGCTTCCTTAACTATAGACACTAATCCATCTATTGAATAACACTTTACGCCTGGTAAGTCAGAAATTGGTTCAGTTGTTTCTTCTCTGTCATGAACAAACAGAGGAAGAACCAGATCATTTACTGATAAACTATTTTCACTTGTTAAATTGCGAACCCATTTGCTCGAGCGCCTGCGTCTTAATCTTGTATTTGGGAAATTAAACATTGGATCCAGGCAAATTCCCAGTAAAGAGCAACACCCCTGAAATGAGTATCACCCAAAACACTGATATTGGTAAAAATACTTTCCAACCAAGGCGCATTAGCTGATCATATCGATAACGAGGTATTGTTGCTCTAATCCAAATAAATACGAATAAAAGTATAATTATCTTCAAAACGAACCAAATTAAGCCTGGAATTTTATAAAGCAAACCAAGTTCTAACGGAGGATACCATCCCCCCAGAAAGAATATTGTCATCATAGCACTTGCTAAAATCATATTTGCATATTCTCCAAGAAAAAAGAGGGCAAAAGGCATGGATGAATATTCAACGTTATATCCAGAGACAAGCTCTGCTTCAGCTTCTGGTAAATCAAATGGGTGACGATTAGTTTCTGCAAGCAAAGAAATAAAAAATATTATTCCTATAGGCATTAGTAGTAAATCAACCCAAAATGGCATATTGTGTTTCGCTACCACCATCTCTCCAAGATTTAATGTTCCAGTGGTAATAACGACTGTAGCAACTATTAAGCCTATTGAAACTTCATACGAAATCATCTGAGCAGCCGACCGTATAGCGCCAAGAAATGCATAATTAGAATTGCTTGACCAGCCTGCAATAATCACGCCGTATACTCCCAGCGACGATATAGCTAGCACATAAAGCACTCCAACATTAATATTTGCTATAACCTTAGGAATAACTACTTGCTGGCCATTTTCTACAATTACTTCAGCACCAAACGGTATAACTGCCCAGGCAATTAATGCCAAGATAAAGGTAAGCATTGGAGCCATAATGAACAGTATGGTGCTCGCTCTAAATGGTATTATCGGCTCCTTAATCAGGAGCTTAATAGCATCTGCAAATGGCTGCAATAGCCCAAAAGGTCCAACTACACTTGGGCCGTGCCTCAGTTGAATTGCAGCAAGGACCTTACGCTCAAAGTATGTCAAATATGCAACTGAAAGTAGTAGCGGTACTAAAATAAATAAAATATTAACTAGCGTGTTCATAAAAAGCTTTAGTACAATCTGCCATTATTTTTGAAGCGCGACTTATTGAATCCGTCATATAAAAATTACACTCCTTTAAAGTAAAAGGTGTATTACTTAAATTTATTTTACCATTGCTGATTGGTACCCATGTGTTTTTTACCACTTGATCAGCATTTCTAAACTGTGGACCGATAGTATCTAATTTTTTTCTTACGTCAAATAAACTATCATATGGTAAGGAAAGATCCAAATATTGCGAGAGATTTTTAATAATTAACCAATCCTCCTTTGCTTCACCTGGAGGAAATACAGCTAAATTTGTTCTTTGCACTCGACCTTCAGTGTTTACATAAGTTGCATATTTTTCTGTATATGCAGCACCAGGCAAGATAACATCTGCCACATGTGCACCCTTATCACCGTGATGACCTTGATAAATTACAAATGTATTTTCTAATTTTGATGTATCAATTTCATCTGCACCAAGAAGATAAACCACTTCTATTTCACCACTTTCTGCATGTTCCAATATTTGATTAATATCCCTTTCGCCTTTTTTAGGAACAAACCCAGTATCTAGCCCACCAACTCTTGCTGCAGCTTTATGCAGCATATTAAAGCCATTCCAGTCATCTCTGACCATGTTAAATTTTTCTGCAATTTTGCCAGCTAGAACTAGAACTGATTCAGAATCGTCTCTTACTAATGCATCTTGACCGATAATCAGCATAGGGCTCTGAGCAGCACTCAGCAGCTCACAGAACTTATGATTTCCATTTGCTATTTCACTCAAAATATCAGGATTATCGCCCAATTTCTCAACATGATATAAATATTCAATGTCAGGACCAACACTTGCAATAGGAAAGTTGCCCTGTAAATATCTCTTTCTCAATCTTGCGTTAATGATCGGTGCTTCTATCCTTGGATTTGTATTTATAAGCAGACATAAATCTGCATTTTCTATACCTTCAATAGTGGTATTGAACACATACGATCCACGATTACTTGGTATAAGCTTTGCACCATCTTGCCTACAGTCTATATTCCCCGAGCCGAGCTTCTGCATCACTTCTTTGAGTAGAAGCATAGACTCACAATCTGCTAAATCACCTGCAATTGCAGCTATTTTATTTGATTTTGTATTCTTTAATTTCTTTGCAGCAACAGTTAATGCTTCATTCCAATCAACTGGGGCTAATTTACCATCTTTTTTTATATAAGGTCGATCAAGACGCTGAACTTTTAGTCCATCATAGGCAAAGCGGGTTTTATCTGATATCCATTCTTCATTTACCTCTTCGCTCAGCCTTGGTAATATCCTCATAACCTCCGGGCCACGATAATCAACTCTAATTGCGCTACCCACAGCATCTAGCACATCTATAGTCTCACAATGTGATAGCTCCCATGAACGCGCTGTAAAGGAGTAAGGCTTTGAAGTTAAAGCCCCTACCGGGCAGAGATCTATGATATTTCCAGATAATTCAGAACTAATATGCCTTTTTATGTAAGTGCTAATCTCTACATTTTCTCCCCTTCCGATTCCTCCAAGTTCATTTGTACCTGCAACATCAGACAAAAATCTAACACACCGAGTGCAATGAATGCATCGATTCATCGCAGTCTCAATCAGTGGTCCGAAGTGTTTTTTTGGCACAGCCCTCTTATGCTCATCAAGTCTGCTGGTTCCTTTCCCATAAGCCATCGTGATATCTTGCAAATCGCATTCACCACCTTGATCGCAAATTGGGCAATCAAGCGGGTGGTTAATTAGCAAAAACTCAAGCACACCTTCACGTGCTTTTTTAACCTTAGGGGTATCAGTGTGAATAACCATCCCTTCTGCAACTGGCATTGCACAAGAGGCTACTGGTTTTGGAGGTCCACCCTCCACTTCAACCAAACACATTCTGCAGTTACCAGCAATTGCTAAACGCTCATGATAACAAAAACGTGGAATTTCAACGCCCACAACTTCACAAGCTTGAATTATAGTGAGCCCATGCTCTACTTCACATTCCTTAGAATTAATAGTAACTTTAACCACAACTATTATACAGCTTCCCACTTTATAGGATTGCCGCTTATCTCATCTTCAACCAGATTGCCGTTGTCATATTGAGCAGACATATAATTCATGCGCGAGTCACGATCTATATATCTAACAGGTTTTACCGGTTTATCTTTATACATTTTTTGCTCAGCTTTCTTACGCTGAGTAGGGTTATTTTTACTAGCTGTCTTTGCTTTCCCACCTGCTGCCATATAAACTCCTAAAAACTTTTCATTCTATTTTAACACTTAAGTATACAGCGTCAATATTTAATAACTTTAAAATTTCAATAGATCTCTTATTGTAATTATTGTTTAAATAAAAAGTTACCCTTGATATCATTCCAGTGCTTGACCAGAAAAAAAGAAATATGTATCAGCTACTTTCATTTGCTGCGCCCCGAAAATAAACGTTCATGTAGCTAAGCCATAAATCCAGATAAAGATCTTTAATCATTGGCTTCGTAGTACTTCTCAACCAACTTATTAAGTAACCTTACACCAAAACCTACTGCTCCTCTTGGACAAATGTCAGTACCTTTTTCGTGCCAAGCAGTGCCTGCAATATCTAAATGTGCCCAGCAAGTTTCATTCACAAAACGCTGTAAAAACTGTGCAGCCATTATGCTATCTCCACCAGAGCCCGCAGGAGCGATATTTTGCACATCAGCAATCGGGGAATCAATAATTTTGTCATAAGTTTCATTCATAGGAAAACGCCATAACTTCTCATTTACTTCATTTCCTGCATCAATCAGACGGCTTGCTAATTCATCATTATTTGAAAAAAGACCAGCATATTCGTTATTTCCAAGTGCAACCACTATAGCACCAGTTAAAGTTGCAAGATCAATCATAAATTGTGGTGAAAATCTCTCTTGCGTGTACCATAAAGCATCTGCAAGTATGAGCCTTCCCTCTGCATCAGTGTTTAATACTTCTATCGTCTGTCCTGACATTGAAGTTACTACATCACTTGGTCTTTGAGCATTACCACCCACTGCATTTTCTGCAAGTGCAACCACGCCGATCGCATTTACTTTTGCTTTTCGTCCTGCTAAAGCATGCATCACTCCAACCACAGTAGCAGAGCCTGCCATGTCATATTTCATTGACTCCATACCACGTGAAGGTTTGAGTGATACTCCACCAGTGTCAAACGTTATACCTTTACCAACAAAAGCAATTGGCTTTTGTTCTTTAGCAGCCCCATTCCATTTTATCACTACTAATTTTGGTTCTTTACTACTTCCTTGTGCAACTCCAAGCAAGGCTCCCATTTTTTTCTCTTCCATCTGCTTTTTATCAAGCACCTCGATTTCAAGGCCAAGCTTAGTAAGTTCTTTTTTTATATGATCAGCATAGGATTCTGGATATAGAATGTTAGGAGGCTCTGTTATAAAAGAGCGCGCAAGAAATATACTCTCACCTTCTTGCCTTAAGTGCTCAAATGATCTTTCAGCATTACTTAATTGCTCATCTTTTACTAATACGGTAATCTCCTCTACCTCTGTAATTTTCTCATCCTTTTTAGTTTTATACTTATCAAACTTAAAACTACGCAGAAACGCACCATATGCAACATTTGCTGCACTACCTTCGATTAAAACCGCTGCTTTTTTAATTTTTAATCTGCTTAGCTCACAATATATTTTACCACCAATATTTAATTCTTTATTTTCATTCCATTCATCCTTCTTACCCAGTCCAACAACTATGACATTTTTTTCTTCTGGCAAAGCAGTAGAGAAAAATTCACCAAAACTTCCATTGAAATCGCTAAATTGCTTTATATTATCTATGACCTGTTTTCCTTGCAAAACTCCGCCATCATTTACGTTTTCGTTGTCTTCAAATAAACCCATTACTATTGTTTTAAAATCGGGCGAAATTTTAGAAATTGTTATTTTCATTGCTGGTATCTCCGTTGCAAATAATTGTAAACTGTACATAAAACATAGCAAAAACATCAGTAAGATATTTTTCATATACATCCTAAGTACAATAACACTTAAGTTTACTATGGACTCCCTTACATGCAAGGGTTTTTATCTTTTATTAGAGAACTTATTATATCCGCCCAAGGTAATGTTAAACGTATAGGTTTTTATGACCTGATCACTGTAAGTAAATGGTGTTATGAGAAGGCTTGCAAGCCCATTACTAACAAAATCTCCAAGAACAGGATCAGCACAATTATCGCAATTATGGTCAACAAAAAACATTTGCGTTGTGAATTCCGGAAAATCCGGATGTTGAACTAGAAAGTTGATATGTGGAGCTCTATCACCAATTTTACCAGGTGCTATCGTAATAAAATTATAATAGCCAAGATTATTCACTACAAACCTTCCTGATCCAGCAAAATTCGGATCATCCTCTATATTCTTATCGTAATGGTTCACGCCGCGTGAATTCGCGTGCCATATAGAAACTACAGCATTTTGTATTGGTAAACAGTTTACATCAGTAATTTTACCCACTATGTGTATTAATTCTCCTGTTGCACTATTTGGAGAACCAGGTTTCCTTCTTAAATTGTTTGAAGAGCTAAAATTTTTTGGCCTTGCATCAAGGTCATAAATCTCTGGAGTTTCAATGCAGTTGAGCAAAACAGGATCAGCTGCAAATAGCGACAAATTGAATACCGTTTGTACTAAAAGCGCTAATAAGATATTTTTCACATTCATTTCATTTATAATAGACTTCTTGCATAACCATATAACAAACTTTTATTGGGAATAGAAACGAAAAAATTACTTTACAAACTCCGCCAGCGTTCTTATCATGAAACTGAAGCTATTTATTTATCTTCTCTGTACAGATTAAATGACAAAAAAACTCAATGTATTTGGCGTCCCATGTTTAATTTTTTGCACT
>CACPSE010000005.1:0-35292 GCA_902636535.1 uncultured Wolbachia sp.
GTGCTATTTATTGCAGCTTTTAGGTAATTTAATGGTAAAAATTTTAGAGAGAAATTTTATACACTATCACCGATATTTTTCCTTAAGTTGACGCCATTGGCTGAACGGATACGTAAATTTTCTCGGTCAAAAACTCTATTTCTCCATTGGCTAGCACCCTTTTAGAGCTGCTATCAGAAAACAGGTTATGTGGAAATCTTAAAATATTTCTTGCTTGTCAAGCAAAATAAATACATTCCTACAAACAAGCAGATGCTCAATACTGACGCATAAGAAAACTTAAAAATTAAGTCTCTAGTATATATTGATAGGCATTTACCTGCAGAAAATTTGTATAGTAATCCAACACATACAATGGCACTGTCAACCATTGATGCTATAATTAAAGTAATGAGATTTGCCATATGAAAATTCAATTTGGACCTCAATTTTTCAAAAATAATTATGCTTGAGAGAAGAGATACTAAAATTGCAGTATATGAAATCAATATCATCAAATTAAAACTTTGCCATTTAAAAACACAACATAGCGCTGTACACACTATTAAGCTGTATGTAGCTTTGCTTCTGCCATAAAATTCAACCATTGAATTTACAACTAAAGCAGCTCCCACAAATAAGGCAGCACATATTATCAATTTATTTGAAGTGTTGAGTAAAGAAAGACTGATAAACAGGAGTATCGATAAAATAGACATAGTTACCTACCCAAATTTAATAATATACGTTCATTTTAAGTAGATATTGCACATAGTGGAAGAGTTATTTAGCATAATCAAAAAAATATTTATAACTATTTCCCAAATCTTTCAGATCTACTTTTAAAACATCCTTTATGTTTAGCACCTTTTTCTCTGTTACTTTGCCAATATATGAAAAAACTACGCCTTTAAACAATTCTTCAAACCTCTTCTGGCTTTGTGGTGCAATAGTAACCAAAATTCTACTTTGCGATTCAGAAAACATTATTATCTTGTTTATTATGTCTGTATTTTGTGTTTCTCCTATTGGCACTAGTGAAAGATCGATTTCAGCGCCGAGATCTCCTGCAATTAGCGATTTTGCCAGAGCAATAATTAATCCGCCTAAGTTTGGTGCAATTGCAGAGGCAATTATGCCATCTTTTATTGCCTGGTTGTAACGCTCATACAACTTCCTAGCGCTCTTTGCATCAACTTTTGGTACATTGTTATTATCTATTCCACTGTATAATTGATATTCAGATCTACCAAGTTCATCAAGTGTTTCTCCAAGCACGTATATTAAGTCCCCCGGCATTTTCACATCAAGCGATACCGCATTTTCAATATTTTCTATAATTCCAATTGCTGAAATGAGTAATGAAGGTGGTGCAGAGATCATCACTTTCTCGCCATTTTCATCATATCCCTTAAAGTCGTTAAACATACTATCTTTTCCGGATATGAATGGCGTTTTAAATGCAGTTGCGTAATCATAACAAGCTTCCGCAGCTTTCTTTAGTTGCCACAACCTTTCTGGATTATAAGCATCACACCAACAAAAATTGTCGAGCAACGCTAGATGATTTATATTTCCTCCTGCAGCTACGTAGTTGCGTATGGCAGTGTCAATCGCACATGCTGCCATGTGATAAGTGTCAATTTCTCCATAACTTGAGCCAAATCCTTGCGATTTTACAACACCTTTATTTGAAGAAAGGATTGGTCTTGAAACAATAGCTTCACTGCACACTCTTCCCTTGCCCTGCAGTGGTTTCAGCACTGACGACCCTTGAACCTCATGATCATATTGCACCACTATGAACTCTTTGCTGCAAATGTTTGGTCTGCTCAGCATTTCTTTTAGTTCAGTTTCTTGGCTTGATGTCATGCAAGTAGCTGACACTGGAATCCACTCTCCAGTCCACGGCTTTGTTTGTAAATGCACTTTAGGATTACCATCATGCAGAAATTCAGTTTCGATGTTCATTATTACTGTCCCTTTAGGACATTTAACAACAGCTTTACCACTCTCATTGAACTCTCCAATCACACAAACCTCCACATCATGTTTTTTCATGATTTGCTTAAACATAGGGAGATTTTCTTCTGGCACTGCTAAGGTCATTCTCTCTTGTGATTCTGATATCCATATTTCCCATGGAGCCATACCATCGTTCTTAAGTAGAACCTTGCTCAAATCAACTTCAAATCCGTCTTTTCCCATTTCACCAATAGAAGATGATAGACCACCTGCTCCATTGTCCGTTATTGCGTTATAAAGACTAAGATCTCTTGCTTCTATAACGGCATTGGATAATTTTTTTGTGTTATAGGGTCACCAATTTGCACAATTGTTGAAGGGCTATTTCCCGATAAAGCCTCTGAAGAGAACGTTGCACCGTGAATTCCATCTCTTCCAACTCTTCCGCCAATAATTACAATCTTATCGCCATTTTTTGGTCCTTTAATGTGTGAAGGTGCATTATTTATATTGCGTGGAATAATTCCTACACTCCCAACAAAGACCAGCGGCTTTCCACAAAATCTATCGTCAAAATATACCGATCCAAGTTGTGTTGGAATGCCAGAACAGTTACCAGCAACATTAACGCCATGGATCACTTCTTTCATTATATATTTTGGCGGTAAGATCTCATCAGTGCGCTCTTTATCCCTATAAAATTTGCCTTTTGCTTCTTTGGCAAAGCAAAAGTAATAGGTATTCATTATAGGCTCTGCGCCTTTACCGAAACCAACTATATCACGATTTACTCCAAGTACCCCAGTCATTGCTCCACCAAACGGATCAAGCGCCGAAGGGCTATTGTGAGTTTCAACTTTATCTACGATTAAGTAATCGTCATTAAAAATTATTCCTCCGGCATTGTCGGAGAAAACTGACACGCATATGTCAGAATTTATCTCACGCGTTGCACGCTTAATATAATGTGCGTATAGGCCTTCTTTTATTTCATCAATGGGAGAGCAAAAGATATTGTGCTTACAATGTTCAGACCAAGTTTGTGCTAGGGACTCAAGTTCAATATCATATGGATTTCTATTAAGTTTTTTAAAGTAATCCTTTATAGCTTTCATTGCTGCCAGCGAGAGCCCTAAAGTGCCATTACCATCGATTCCATCTCTGCTGATTTTCTCAAGTTCTTGGTCACTTACATTTAGGTTAACAGATTTGGCTTTACCATTAATGGTGTCATTTGAGTAGCTGACACTGGAATCTACATCTTTTTTCTGGATCCCAGTGTCTGGGCACTGGGATGACAAGTAAGAGAGCGCTGAAGAGTTTGCTTTGTATTTACCATAATATTTCCAGCTATAGTTCTTACAGATAAGTGTGCAATACTCAGTGATGGGGTTGAATTCTTGCTTTATATCATCTTCAGTTGGCAAATTCCCTTGACTTAGAATCAATTTTGAACTTCTTGCTTTGATCTCAATTGGTGTCATTCCAGCCCTTTCGTCCGACATCCCAGTGCCCAGACACTGGGATCTAGAGATTCCAGCGTTGCGCGCTGGAATGACAGAGGGGGAAATTTGCATGACAGATGGATCGATATAGCCTTTGTTTATTAAATATTCTCTAACAATTTGTTTCGCTGTGTTGCCTACATTGTCGGTCATGCCAGGTAAGAAGCTTATTTCCAAGCCCCACTTTGCTTGTGGTTCTATGAAATCATACGGAACTTCTTCAAGGTTTTCATTGTAGGAATAATAACGGCAGTCTTGTATGACTTTATTATAAAATAGCCCACAAATTTCTTCATGTAATTTTGATGGTAATTCTTTGCTTATGTAAATCAAGTAAACATTAACTACCCTTCTGCGGCCAACTTGTTCACATTTATTTAAACCTTCTATTCTGATGTTTGCCATGTAATATTGTGAAAGACTTTAATATATCATAGCATAAGAAACTGCGAGCACATTTATATTTTGCTGTACAATAAAGCATTGTATTAGTTGTTATTTTTCATGGGAAGAATTTTCACCGTTAATGTAGATGAATCCTTTTTCGATGTGCTGGTTCAGCATATATTTTCTGAATATGAAAGAGAAAAAATTCCCGAGATAAAGATCATACTTCCCTGCAAAAGGGATGTAATAGCGCTGCTGAGTGCGTTCAAGAATTATAATGCTAAAAAATGCATAATTTTGCCAGAGATAGTTTCGCTAGAGAACATCGATGAGGAGGATTTAATATTAAATCTTGATAGAGTCAAAGTTATCAAGCCAACAAAAAGGACGCTGCTACTCATTCAATTCATATTAGAGTGGAATAGAAAAAATAACGACAATTTTCCAATTGATTTAGCTTATAGCCTGCCATCACTGCTTGATAAAATTCAATCTACCCAAACAACGGATTGTTATCAATTTGATGAACATTCAAAAAAAATAGAGAATTTCATAAGCTTACTTATTGAGACTTGGAGTAAAACTTTAAAAGATTTAGAAGTAGTAGATATATTAAAACATAAGAGTGATTACATAAACAGTATGATAACCTCTTTACAAAAAGACCAATATATAATCTTTGTTGGAATTGGAAAGGATAAGTCGTTAATTAAGGCTATATATGATCTGCCATTTGGAAAAATAATTTTGCCTAACCTGAATTTGAAAATTAAAGAGAAAGACTGGAAATTGCTTGATAAAAAACACTATCAATATTGCCTGAAAGATCTGCTCGATTATTTAAAAGTGGATAGAAGGGATGTTAGCTGCTTGAACACTATAGAGAGTGAAGTAACTGACTATGTTTTTGATACAACTGCCGATCTAAGCAAAGTTAGTAGTGGACATGTTGGCAATATTGAAGTCATCACTTGTGATTCCAGAGAGGAAGAAGCACAAGTGACATCATTAATTATAGAAAATGAAGGTTATGAAAACGTTTCTTTGGTTGTCTTTGATAAATTACTTGCAGCTCGTATAGCATGTTTATCAAGGCAACACAGTGCCATACCGGAAAATTACCCTTATATAACGCTTCTGCTTTATAGTATCGAAGTTTTGACCTCAAATTGGAGCAGTGTGTCATTACTTTCGCTCCTTAAACATAGGTTAGTTAATTTTGGTTACACTCAAGAAGAGTACACTCGGATTTTATCTGAATTTGAAATAGAGATATTACGCAACTTTAGTACAAATGGCCTGAGCGATATTATAAATGCTATCAATGCCCATAAAAAGCTAAAATACAAAGAAGATATATTACTTATTATCAGTAAGTTAGAGGTTATATTTAATCCTTTACTTCGTTCTATAAATTGCTCTATTTTCGATGTGGTAGCAACTCATTTGCAGTGTATTAATATATTATCTGGTATAAATTTTTCAGAGCTAAATAGTGAAATAGGTAATTTTACCTGTAATTTCTCAAATGCATGTGAGGGTGTAGGAATTAAATGCTCCTTAGAGTTATATAGCCAAATTCTGACCTTATTTTTAGAGAAAGAGTTTTTCTCTGTAGCAAGTGACTTGAATAAATTCAGCTTATATCACAACAAAGTTGTAATACTTGCTGGTTTTAATGAAGCGCCAAGCTTTCAAAGTCCGCTTTTGAATGCACTTACGAGAGAAAAATTTAATCTTCCTTCTGCGCAAGAAGAGCAGGGGTATTTTTTTTATACTTTACACAATTTGTTTTGTGCAAGTAAGGTTTATATTACAAGATCGCTAAGCCATAGAAAGCCAATTCTATTGCAGCGTTTGGAAATTCTGCTCAAGGAGGGGAAGCAGCCGTATCGTGATTGGCTAAGGATATTAAATACGCCTGAATGTATTGTTCCATGTACTCAGCCTATGCCAAAACCTCAAACCGAAGTTAGAAAAGAAAAAAGGCAGGTGATGTCTTGCAGTGCAATAGAAAAGCTAATTCGTAATCCTTATTCATTTTACGTTGAATATATACTGGGTCTTAAACAATTAAGAGACTTGAATTTTAAGCCATCGATATTGGAATTTGGCACTATGGGACACAACATTCTTGCAAGATATTTACGCAACAAAAAATCGCCAATGAGCATTGCACGAGAAGCATTCTCGACTAGTCAGTTTAATTTTTCAAATATGTGGTGGGTAAGACTACAAAAGATAATTCAATCTTTTGTCGAATTTGATGAGACTCGAAGCAACCATATTGAGCTAGAAAAGAGTTTTGCCTGTCCGATATTCCATATTGGTGTCATTCCAGTGCGTGACGCAGGAATCTATATTTCTTGTGATCAGTATGAAACTGCTTGGATGACAAATAGAGATCTTATCCCTCAAGAAATCTTACCGACAGCAAGATGTGATAGAGTTGAGTATCTACCAAGTGGGCAAGTGGCAATTATAGACTATAAGCTTGGTACACCACCTTCCAATGAAGAAGTAATGTCGGGATTTTTTCCGCAATTAATTTTACAAGCCTTAGCGGTAGAACATATAACAAAAAGAGAAGTTTCAGAACTTGCTTATTGGAAACTTGATTATGATAAAATAAAAGTTATTTCTTTACGAGATTATAGACAAAAAATGCGAGAATTTCAGAATGATTTGCCAGATTTTTTATCTAATTATTTAAGAGATACTATTCCCTTTATTGCCTCTCCATATTTTCTGAGGTTTAACAGCTATAAACAGCTAGAAAGGGTAGGGGAGTGGTTGTAAATGTGGTGTCATGTGTGGTAACAGGGTAAATAATTTTATGCGAATATTTCAAATTTAAGCATACCAATTGCAGTAAATTTGTTCATTAAGTAGTATTTTATACTCCTGTAATTGCCGTAAATTCTCGGCAAGAGCCGCCATTGGCAGCCACTTCGGACTATGTACCAAACAATTTTAATCCTATAATCCCGAATGTAACTAAAATAAAGCATATTACTTCGAATAAATTAACTGGTTCATTAAATAGGTAAACTCCAAGTATCGAAGCTCCTATAGCACCTACTCCAGTCCAAATTGCATAGCATACTCCGATAGGTATAGAACGTATAGCGAGCGAAAGTAAATACGTACTAAGAGCCATGGAGAATATGCTAATTATTGATGGTACGAGATGAGTAAATCCACAACTATGCTTAAGTGTTATGACCCAGAACACTTCAATTAGTGACGATAAGAGTAAATATATCCAATTCATGCATAAATTTTTAGGTTTAAATAAAGAGCTTTAGCCCTATGGTTCCTATTACAATTAAAATGATACATAAAACTTGAGATAAATTAATATTCTCTGTGAAAGCGGTTGCACCAATTATAGTTATTCCAATTGTGCATATTCCAGAGGAAACTGCATAGCATACTCTAATAGGTAGAAAGCATGCTGCAAGAGATAAAAAGTAAATGCTAATGATCATAATTACCAATGTTGCAATCGAAGGCACAACTTTAGTAAAACTGTTACTAAACTTTAACGTCACAGCCCACAGTATCTCTAGGATACTAGACAGCAACAAATATAACCAGCACATTTTCGTAACATTTCAATCTTGTATTGTAACAGAAATTGTTAGCTAAGGCTATGCTAAAGTGCAATAGATCTCTCTTTCGAAATTGCTTTGAAAGCCAATATATTAAACTTAAAATAACATTCTAAAAAACTTTTCTACGAAATTCAATTCCTGCACGTCATTTGCTGCATAAAGTGGTGTAGTTTGTTGCTCAATACCTGGTATTTCTACAAAAACTTTGCCCACTTCTTGACCTTTTTTAATGGGTGCAGGTATCATATCTTTATATTCAATACGCACCTTAATTTGGTCATGCAATTTGCGGTTGTAAGTTATGGTAACATCGTTTGCAACTGTAATAGGCACTTTTCTATCTTTTCCATAGAGAACATTTACTTCCTCAACTACGCTGTCTTTAACGAATATTTTCTTAGTGTTAAAATGATTTAAGGAGTATTGTATCAATCTTTTTGCTTCTTCTATTCGCTCTTTCTCAGTGTTTAAACCATTTACGACAGCAAAAATTCTCCTATCATTTCGTTTTGCAGATGCTACAATGCCGTAACCACCAGCATTTGTATAACCGGTTTTTAAGCCATCAACCCCAATATCGTGAAAAAGTAGAAGATTTTTATTCTTTTGTACAATTTCATTATATGTCAAATATTGTTCGGAAAATAAATCATAATATTCAGGAAAATCGGTGAAAATCCTTTTTGCCAGCATTACCAAGTCTTTTGCGTTCATAAAATGATCTTCATCTGGCCACCCGCTTGAGTTGACAAAATGACTGTCATTCAGATTCAAATTTTGTGCAACTTCATTCATTTCAGCCACAAAATTCTCTTCTGATCCTGCAATGCCCTCGGCTAGTGTTATGCAGGCATCATTGCCTGAGACTATTGTAATTCCTTCAAGTAATTCCCTCACCGTAACGGATTGACCTTCTTTTAAAAACATAGAAGAGCCTTTTCTTTCCCACGCTTTTCTGCTTACTCGAAATTTATCCTCCATATTTATTATTCCAGCTTTTAGATAATCGAAGGCTATATATAAAGTCATTAGCTTGCTCATTGAAGATGGGGCCGTTTTTTCATCAGAATTATGGTCAAAAATGAGCGAGTCTGAAGCTAAATCTAAGACTACTGCTTGCTTTGCTTTGGTTCTAAACTGGTATGAGTATGAAGAAAAAGGAAGTATAAAAACTAATAGCAAAATTACCAATCTGCTTAACATATCTATAATTTTAAATTTACAGTGCACTAATTAATAGTATAATTTTACAGGGGCATTTCAATAGATCTCTTGCATAAAAATTCCTTGACAAACTCCGCCAGCCCCCTTATCATAAGGATAGTGAATAATTAGCTATTCTAGGTTTTTTTTGCCTTTTTTTTCGTTTGGTAAATTTCTTAATGTGTGTGGCTAAAGCAATTTAAGAGCCCGTGAAGGGTGTCATTCCAGCGCTCCTTTTTTTGTCATCCAAGTAGCTGACACTGGGATGACAAAAAAGGGGCTACTCGGATGACAGCTACCCTGACAACCGTCATCCCGCTGCTTGTTAGCGGGATCTGCTGAGATACCGCGGCGGTATGACGTAGAGCTCGCGTCAGCTACTTTGATGACACCATTTACTATCTTTAAAAATGAATGTTCCTACAATTGTGCGTCATGCGCTTTATTAAATATTTTACTTAAAGATCTAATTTCTTATTATACAAGAGATAAGCAAATTCATTAATGATGAAAAATTACAAAAAGGGGCATAGAAAGCGCCTAAGGGAGAAAATTATTTTAGATAATGGACAATCATTACTTGATTATGAGGTTTTAGAGCACATTTTATATTCAGCATACAGTAGAATTGATGTAAAACCGGAGGCAAAGAGTTTGATAGAAAATTTTGGCAGTTTGAATAAAGTTTTTAATGCTGACCTGGAAGCGCTGCAAAACGTTGATGGTGTCAGCAATGCAGCGATATCTGCCATCTTTTGTGTAAAACAAGCCTTCGTTCGCTCTGCAAGAGAAGAAATAAAAGACCTGCCTATAATCGATAACTGGGAAAAATTGCTTGATTATTTAAGAATAAGTATAGGAAGCCTCAATAAGGAAAATTTTCGCGTCATCTATATGAATAAAAAGTACCGTCTAATAGCGGAAGACCTGCAAAACATTGGTACAGTAGATCAAACTCCTCTTTATGTCAGAGAGATCATCAAGCGCGCACTTTTGATTGGTTCAACATCCATTGTAATATCTCACAATCATCCAAGCGGAGATATACAACCTTCAAATAGCGATATATCTCTCACTAAACAACTAGCAGAAGCTTGCCAAAGTATAGGAATAGAATTAATAGACCACAATATTATTACATTCAGTAGCTATTTTAGTTTCAAGGAAAATAGGTTATTGTGAAAGCTTTTATAGCTACAGTAACTTAGGTTTATCGACAATCATCATCCCGCTGCTTGTTAGCGAGATCTAGAGATACCGTGACGGTATGACGTAGGACTGCTGTCATTCCAGTGCTCCTTTTTTTGTCATCCGAGTAGCTGACACTGGGATCAAGTTTTCTTTACAAATTCACCAAAAGTTTTTCATTCTATAACGCAAAACCCATACTCACCAAACCCAATGCATTACTTGCAGTTAAGTTTCCTGGATCCAAGTAGTCAGGGCACTGGGATGACAAGAAGAGGGCACTGGAATGACAAAATGACAAGAAAAGGGCACTTGGATAACAAGAAATGGGATGGAAGATAGTAATGCAAAAAGCCTCTTATAACTTACTTTTAAGTAGCCTAACCCATGCGTGCCAATCCCTCTCACCAAGATTGCTTTCAAAAGATAGGAGATCCTCTACAGCTTTTGAGCAAATTTCTTCACTTGGAATTGATAACTCCTTATTCATTGCTAACGCTAAACATTGAGTTTTGCACGCTTGTTCTAAATGATATGTGTAGAACATTGTTTCTTGTATAGTCCGACCACACGTTATGGATCCATGATTACGCATCAACATCACAAAATTCTCTTTCAGATCAGCTATTAGTCTCTTTCCTTCTGCATCATCAAGTGCCAGGGAGTTATAATCATGGTAAGATATTTTATTATAAAAGTGCAGTGCCCATTGACTTGTAGGAATCAGCCCATCTTTGAGAGAGGAAACTGCCACAATAGAGGGTGTATGCAGATGAAAAATTGCTTGAATGTCTTTTCTTGCTTGATAAATAAAACCGTGGATTACATAGCCAGTTTTATTATATTGATATTCTGTACCCTCAATCACATTTCCATCAAGTGATACTCTCATCAATGAATTCTCATTTACTTCACTAAAGCGTATACCAAATGGGTAAATATAAAACGACTTTTGATCTTCAGAACGTACCGAGAGATGAGTGTATGTATGGTCATCCAGCTTAAGGTAGGACAAAATTTGATAGGCGTAAACCAGATCCCTTTTTACTTTGCTTTCTGTTAACATCACTGTTAAAATCTTCTGAAGATTTATACACGAAAAAAGGCTTGTAGTAAACTAATAAGTCTATGCCGCTCCGTCTTGCTTTCTGAATACCAAACACTTTTGTGTTGTAACTTGCTTAAAAATAGTTATCGTTATTATATAGAGTTTATATATAGAATTTATCTTTCTAAATTACATAATATCTTAACCATAAAAATAATTTTCTATATAATATTTCATATGTTTTAAAGCTTCATTTTTATGTTATTATAAGTGTAGATTTTAATATTAAAGATAATATGGTAAATATTAATACAGAAAAACAGCTAACAGGATTTTTCATATACCTCTCTGGTCTTTCAGGAAGTGGTAAACTTTCCACAGCAATAGAATTATCCAGTATGATAGACGCATTAATTGTAGATAGTAGCTTCTCTAACAACACTCAAATTTGCTCTATATACAATGGTGTCTTTGAACATGATCAAATTCCTAAAGAAGTTCAAGAGAGAATATATGGCATTACACAAATTATGCTTCAGGCAATAGAAAATTATCCAATTGATTCAAAAAATTACATATTTATTGATGAGTTAACAAAAAATAGTGACCAGGGTATGAGGATGTATGACTTAATAGTAAGGCTTAGTAAAAAAATGGGCACAGAAATCCTTCCTGTAGTACTCAGGTGCGATTTACCGACATTACAAAAGCGTATTGCATTAAAAAGGCAAAGAAAAAATAGGGGGGTGATTAATGTAAATAGCGTTATAGAGAAATTGAGGACTAACGATTCATTTATACCACCGGGTACCATAGAGATAGAAAATTCAAATATGAGTATAAAAGAAGTAACTCAAGAGATAGTAAACCAGATGCACAAGCTTAGCCAAATTGCGTGTATGCAAAAGAATAATCTATAGCAATTTCATATACTGAGGCTCATTTAAATATAGAGCTTCAACTTCATTTAATTTTTGCTTGTTCTTCAGTCTATAATGAACTAATAGTCCTGCATGGCTAGCATTTAAATTGCAATCCATATGTGTACTGCTTGTAGCGTGACCAGGGTCACATGCTGCAGTTGGACCAGACAGCGGCAATAAATTGAAATCAAATAACTGCGTATAAAAACCTTGAGCATTTTTGATTATAGCTCTGATATTTTTTTTGCTATTTGTACAAAGCAAAGATATTGCATAGGCTTGAACTTCCAGTGCATTAACTCCGTATAACGGCTTATTTGTAGCAAGATTTATACCTTGTGCAGCTGATATACCAACTCTAATTCCAGTGAAACTTCCTGGTCCAACTACTACCGCTAAATGGTCTATTTTATCGTAGTTATAATTGTGCTTATTAAATAAAGTATTTAAAGTTTTAAAAAATGATTCTGCATGACTATTGCTGGTGGAATTGCGCTCTACAAAACAATTACCATCATAATCAACTATTGCTATTGAACTACCAATACCTACAGTATCAATCGCTAAAATAGACATTACTTAAGCTTATCATAGAGTTTTGCAAACATCATAGTAAAGGCACCATTACCCATAACATTTGCTGAAGTGATTATTGGATCAAACACTATATACAAGGCTGTGATTAACGAAAGCATTTCTGGAGAGAATTTGAGATATTTCTCAAGAATAGGTAGCATTACCATAATTCCCCCTGCCGGCACTGCCACGATAGCAAACTTAAATAACAAAAAATAGAGAAGAAAAGTTACATAATCTATTGTGAACAATGAATAACCGGAGGCAATTATCATTGATAATATTATAATAAAAAAGCAATCTCCTACTAAATGAAAGCTAGCAGTTATTGGTACAACAGACGATGCTATGTCAGGTTGCTTTGCATTTTTTTTGCTTCCTTCAAGAGTAAGCGGCATAGTTGCATTACTAGACATTGTGCTCATTGCAGTAATAAATGCCGGTATCATATTGCCTATACTAGCTATCCAGCTTGTAACCTTGAATGAATTTGCTGCTCCATATAAGAGGAAAACATAAAGGTAGGTTGCAGATGCTATAATAATGAAAATTATTGAGTAATCCTTAAATATTATAGATAAAACTTGATCATGCTGCATTTTTAAAGCAAGCCCAAGTACAAATATTGGAATAATCGGCGTCAAAAACGTTTTCAAAATAAAGAGAGTTAAATCTAACATTTTGTTCGAAAGCTCTTTGCTTTTCTTGGGTAGCAATGTGGACACTACTATGCTGGATACAAATCCACAAGCAAGGGCATAAAAATTAGAAAGGAGCAGCGGCAGCCTAAACGACCATAAAGGAACAATTGTTTCTTCATACGTTATGTCTTGTATTGAATGAGTGTTTTGTATGATAAAATGTCCAACAGAATAAGCTATTAAACTTGAAGCCAGATTCGATAAGAAGATCATTATAATAAGTAATAATATAAACTTTATAGCTAACTGCTTAAGATTGTTAACACTGCTAAAGATTAACGCAAAAATAACAAAAGGCATTATAAATAGCAAAACCTCTTTTATACTAAGGCTCACTGAGTACAAGAAGGTTTTTATTTCCATTGGAACTAAATGACCAAAGAATGCAGCTGAAGTGATAACCGTGAGTAAGATTAGTAGTTGTAGCACGTTCTTATATACCAATGTTCTATGGACATATATATGGTAAGTTAGTTGTTAAGTAAAGCAAAACTGCCTATTGCTACGAAACATTATGAAAGACAAGCAGCTTTTCCGCGCGTACTGTACGAATATTTTGATTTTAATCCACTAGGAAGGATGTTACCCAAGTAGCATGACATTTGTATCTGGAATCTATTTTGTACGCAATTCCATGATTGAATTACATTTTCATGTGAAATGTGACGTTCACAACATTCATGCAGCTGCAATTACCTTACCTATAGAATAAAGTCTAGTGTTACTTCACGCCAAATGTGGTGGTGCTGAGTAGGCAAGCCGGTTAATGGGCTACATTTATATACTGCACGCATTGCGTTATCTGCTATCGACCTGAAAAGTGGATTATTTCGATAGGAATCACTGTCTGCTACATCTGCCATAATTATCTCACCTTGACTGGATAATAATAAGTTGATTTTTATACTAAAATTTTCTTTGTAAGCTATGCTTTCAGGAATGCTCCAGCATTTTGTAAGTTTGTCTCTTATAGAGTTAATAATTTCTGTTACAACTAATTCATCCTTTTTGCTCTCAACGCTTTTTTCGTTTCCTATTTCATTCTTTGCCTCTTTAACATCCCTTCTTAGTTTCTTCTCTACACTTTTTTTTCTTTTTGGAACAGGAATGAATTCTTTACCCTCGTTAATAATGACTTCTTCTTGCATTTCGATAATTTGCCTCGGTTGTGTTACAACAGTGTGCTCAACCAATTCTTTTTTCCTTTGTGGTATAAGAACAACTGACGTATCATTCGTTTGGGCTTTTGTTGAAGGTAACGAAAAAATCAGAAAACAACATGAAGATAAAAAAAGAATGTAATTAGAATAGAAAAAACGCATATGTTAAGCAGCTTGTTTTACTGGTTTAAAGCTAATATTGCATGTAAAGTCAATATATTTTAGTTGATGGACAAGTTTGAAGTAAATAAGGAATCCCTTCAAAGTTGCAGGCAAGCGAAAGATTGCCTTCTCGACAGACAAAGGACACCATCTTGGATGGAAATAACGTCACGCGCTGGAATGACAAAGAAGAGTGGGCTTTCATATGGTTATACAAGAGGTCTACTGAATGTAAACCAGTTTCTCACACACACATTTTACTACGCGATCAGCACTGATATTAAAATGCTCATAGAGTGTTTTATAAGGTGCTGATTCTCCGAAGCTTTTCATGCCAATAAATATACCGTTTGAACCTATATATTTATGCCAACCCATTTCACTTCCGGCTTCAATTGCAACTTTGATGCTGTCATTATTTAATATCGCCGCTTTATATTCATCACTTTGCTCGTCAAAAAGCCTCCAGCATGGCATAGAAACAACCCTTGTACTTATGCCTTTTTCCTGCAATTTTTCCCTTGCTTCAACTGCAATTTCAACTTCAGATCCAGTAGCAAATATTGTCACTTTTAATTCTTTTGAACATTCACACAAAACATATGCACCAAACTTCGATGGATTGGTAGATTGATCGATATCAGAATGCATGTAATTGACATTTTGCCTTGAAAGCGCAAACAGTGCAGGTGATTCTTTTTTTTCGAGTGCAATGCTAACACACTCCAGAGTTTCAACTGCATCGGCTGGCCTAAAAACATATAGATTTGGTATAGCACGCAAAGAAGCTAAATGCTCTATTGGTTGGGGAGTTGGGCCATCTTCTCCCACTCCAATTGAGTCGTGAGTCATGACATACATAACCTGCTGTTTCATCAGAGCTGAAAGACGTATAGCAGGACGACAATAGTCGGAAAATACCAAAAAAGTGCCGCCATAAGGAAGAATCGCGCCGTGAAGTGCCATACCATTCATACAAGCTGCCATAGCGTGCTCTCTCACTCCATAGTGGACATAAGAACCACTATAATTATTACTATCTATTACCTGCATGTGCTTATATTTAGTGCAATTTGACCCAGTAAGATCAGCAGAACCGCCGATTAATTCCGGCATAGACTTAGTTAAAAGTTCCATTACCATGCCGAAAGAAGATCGAGTAGCTTCGTTTGGCATTAGCTCACATATTTGTTTCTTCAGGTCAGCTAAAACACTATCGATATTATCCGGCAAACGCTTATCAAGTCTTCTTTTTAGTTCTTCATTTTTTCTCTGGATTCCAGTGTCACGCACTGGAATGACACCGAATTGTTGATATTATCCGGCAAACGCTGTTTTTGAAGTTCTGCGTAATCCTCTGTTATCCCAGTTTCACTCTTTGTCATCCCAGTGCTTGACACTGGGATCCATTCTTTTTCTTCTTTCCTGGTCACGCGCTGGAATGACATCGTGTAATTTTGTTTTGCTCTCTCAACAGTTTTCTTCCAGGCGTTTTTCACATCTTCTGGTACATGAAATGGTTCATAATTCCAGTTTAATTTCTCTCTCATCTGTTTGATGTCTTCCTCCGAAAAAGCACCACTGTGAGCAGAGGACGTGCCAGCACGGCTTGAAAATTTTCCGATAATGGTTTTGCAGCAGATCATCGTAGGCTTATCAGACCTTTTTGCTTGCTCTATTGCAAGGGATATGGCATCAAAATCATGGCCATCAATTTTGTCAACATTCCATCCATACGCTAAGAAGCGTTTCTCTACATCATCAGAGCAGGAAAGGCAAGTAGCGCCATCTATAGAAATATCATTATCATCAAAAAGGGCTATGAGCTTATTCAATTTAAGATGCCCAGCAAGTGATGCTGCTTCATGGCTTATTCCTTCCATAAGACAGCCATCCCCTAGCATCACGTAAGTGTAGTGATTAATTAAGCTATCTCCAAATTGTTCTTTAAGAATCGATTCAGCAAGTGCCATGCCAACAGCAGTGGCAAACCCCTGACCGAGCGGGCCTGTTGTTGCCTCTACTCCGGAAGTCAAGCCAAACTCTGGATGACCTGGGGTCTTGGATCCCATTTGCCTGAAGTTCTTTAGCTCATCTATGCTAATATAACCTGTCAAATATAATATTGAATATAGTAACATTGACCCATGACCGTTTGATAAAACAAAGCGATCCCTATTGAACCATTTAGAATCATCAGGATTATGATTCAGATATTTAGCAAACAAAACAGTTGCAACATCTGCCATGCCAAGTGGCATACCTGGGTGCCCAGAGTTCACTTTTTGTACTGCATTAATTGATAAAAAACGGATGGCGTTTGCCATAGATTCCAAAGGTAGATGATTCATAGAAAAACTTAAAAATGAAGTATAAAAGATTATACCAACAAAAACAAGTTGACACTAAGTGCCAAAATCCTTAATAATCTAGAGTTGAATCGTGAGAGTTTTTATATGACAACTGTTATCACTAGAAAGTATAGGATTAGCCGTAGACTTGGTGTAAATTTATGGGGTAGAGCTAAAGACCCAGTAAACAAAAGGAAATACCCTCCAGGTCAACATGGTATTCTTGGATTTAAGAAGTTATCTGACTTTGGTAAGCAGTTTGCTGCACATAAGAAATTTAAGTTTTACTACGCGATTTCAAGTAAGCAGCTCAGACGTACATTTTTAGATGCTTATAACAGAAAGGGTTATACGGCTGATAATTTTATCGGTATCTTAGAATCGAGATTAAGTTCTGTTTTATACCGCTCTGGTCTTGTTCCAACAATTTACTCAGCAAAGCAGCTCATATCTCATAAACACGTTACAGTTAATGATAAGGTGGTTAACATATCGAGTTATCGAGTGAAACCAAGTGATATAATAAAAATAAGAGAAAGGGCAGCAAAAATCCCTATAGTAGTAGAGACTGCGCAAAGGCAAGAGCGCAAGGCCCCGGATTATTTAGAAGCAGATAGTAAAGAGCATTCAGTGAAATATTTGAGGTCGCCTCAATATTCTGAGGTTCCTTATTCAGCAGACATGGAAGTCAATTTAGTAATAGAGTTTTACTCTAGATAGATAAAAAAAGCCCGTGTGGCGGAATCGGTAGACGCAGCGGACTTAAAATCCGTGGGTTTTGCGACCTTGGGAGTTCAAGTCTCCCCATGGGCACCAATTTAACTTAGCAGATAAATACAAAAAAGTATGAAATGGCTTGATATAGAAGATATTGTAGAAGCTCTGGAGGAAAAATTTCCAGATGAGAATATAATTAGTATCAGATTCACTGAGCTTAAAAAAAAGGTCTTGAGTTTAGAGGAATTTGATGATGATGAAAAACGCTGTAACGAAAAAATACTCGAAGCCATTCAAGCAGCTTGGATTGAGGAAAGATTAGCAATAAACCATACGCAAACGTGATTTCTATTGCAATTATTGCTTTTCAGAAAAATATTAGTAGCATTAAACAACAGCCTGATATTAGTTTTAATTCTTTTATCAGTTAATTCTTGTCTGTCAGATTAAACCTTGTCTTTTACAGAATTTGGGAACTGATTTTTAAACCAAGTATATTGACGTTTCGCATAGTGTCTTGTGTTTGTTTGAGCAATTTGTATCGCTTCGTCTAAATTAATCTCACCTTTCAAGTATTTTATAATTTCTGGCACTCCGTGTGCTTTCATAGCTGGCAAATGTGGAGCTAGTTTCATACTAAGTAGCTTCTTTACTTCATCAATTGCTCCATTTTCAACCATTGTAATGAAACGAGAATTTATTTTTTGATATACGTTTTCACGCTTAGGCAAAATTGTGTGTATCTTAAAATTATTGAACAAGGGAGGCTGTCTATGTTCTTGCCACACAAAAATTGACTTGCCAGTTTCGGTGATAACTTCAAGTGCCCTTGAAAGGCGATGCAAGTCATTCATGAATATTTTACCCTGAATTTTTGAGTCTTTACTTAGCACTAACTTATAGAACTCTTCTTTACTTAAATTTTTGCTTAATTCGCTTACATTTTTCCTCACTTCCTGACTTATTTGTGGCATTGATGATAAGCCTTTGATTAAACTGCTGATGTAAAGCCCGCTTCCTCCAGTGATGATAGGTATTTGAGCATTTTCTAATGCGTGATTAACTTCTTTTTCTAAATCCTCTAACCATAGACCCACGGAATAATTTTCTTTTGCTGAAACATAACCATATAGTTTATAAAATTCTTCTTGCTTTGGCGGTTGAGCAGTAATTATGGGAATTTCTTTGTATCCCTGCTTTGAATCACAATTTATTATGCTGATATTATTATATTCTTTTATCAGGTTATCACACAATTCTGATTTACCTGAGGCCGTAATTCCTGTAATAATTACTATATTATTTTTCATTTATATTAATTTAATTAACGTATGATAGAGTGTAGTAAAAATTTGGGTCCTACAATCTAAAATTTGGAGATTTTTATGGCAGAAAAAAACGATAATGATTCATTTGCTAAGCGTTTTGCAAACAACAGGATTTCTAATAATGGAAATGCTTCAGGAGGAGGTTTTTCCAGCAAGTATTCATCTCAAAACACCAAAGAACGTGCATTAGGGGAAAAAGGAAAAATTTCTGAATTAGCAGGCAAAAAAACCGAATCTAACGAAGCTTTTTCTGAAAGCGGTGGTATCAAAAGCAAAAGCAGAACTGTCAATGAAAGATCTTTTGCTGATGCAACAAAAAGAAGTAGATCAGATCTCGTATATTTAGTCCGTGGTAAAGATCGTGGAAAATCAGCGTGGCATTATGTATTAGTTGATAAAGAGAAAAGAGAAATGTTTCTAGCAAAAAGCAGAACTGGCTCTATAGATGTTGCAGACTATGGAGAGATTTTGTATTCAGGATGGGGAGAGGATCCACCACAGGCAATAGTTGATAAAATCAATGAGGAGTTTGGGTTGTAGCAAATCTGCATAACAAATGGTAAGCTGCGTTGCATTACGTTCACAAAAACTAGCAGTTACTATATAAGATACAATGCAACACTAGTTGTTATGAATAAGTTTTTAGCTATATGGTATCTAAAATAATAAATGCAATACAGAATAACTTGTTAGTGTGTTTTCCAACAGAAACAGTGTATGCTCTTGCTTGTAATGCATTAAATAATGAATCTATAGGAAAAATATATCAGATAAAGAAACGCTCTCAAAATAAGCCACTGTCTATATTTGTTAGTGATATTTACAATTTGACAAAAATAGCAAAGGTAAAGGAAAGATATATTGATTTAATAAACCACTTTTCTCCTGGACCAATTACCTACATTTTACCACTTAAAAACAACAACATATTGCCAAACGAATTCTTTAAAGATAGTATAGGTATCAGAATCCCTGAGCATCCTATTGCAATTTCAATATTAAATAAACTGAAAGTTCCAATAGTTGCAACTAGTATAAATATTTCAGGAGAAAAAAGTGTATGTAAGGCAAACGATATACCACAATCCATTAAGCAACATTTATCTGTAGTGATTGAAGATGACGAATTAGTTTCTGGTACAGAATCTACTATTATTGACTTAACCGAAGATAAGATTAAGGTTTTAAGGGAAGGTGCAATTTTATTACAAACAGTAAACAATGCATTTTCAAACTAAGATCTATAGGAGAAAAAATGAAAAGAGTAATAGGTCACAACCAGGCCAAAAAAAAATTAATGAACAACTTATCTGTTCAGTCTTGGCTGATCTGTGGTAAAAAAGGTATAGGAAAAGCAACATTTGCAAAATCCTTCTCCAATTGGTTTCTTACAAAAAACTATGACGTAGCAGCATTGGACTTACACATTATTGAAGGTGATACTATCGGAATAGAAAAAGTCAGAGAAATGAAAAACTTTCTACACTTAAGTCCCATTCAATCAGAACACAAAATAGCTATAATAGATAGCTTAGAGGCAATGACTAATAACGCTAAAAACGCAATATTGAAAATATTAGAAGAGCCGCCAAAAAATTCTAAGATATTTATAATTAGCCATAAGCCATATGATATACAAACCACTATCTTGTGTAGGTGTTTTCAGTTGAATTTACTCCCATTAACTTATGATGAAACAAAGCAAGTTGCTTCATCTCAATGTAAGTTTGATGATCAAACGTTTGATGAAATGATTACTTTATTTCCTGGAATGCCAGGAATGATAATAAATGCAATAAGTAGTGATGCTTATGAAGCATACAAATGCTTTTATAAATTTCTTCATGATTTAAAGAATCCCAATATGATTAATAAAGTAATTAATAGCGAAATCGAACTAGAACTAGCATCATATATAATTCAGGCCTTCATTTTAGAAAGCATAAAGAGAGAGGTAAATGGTGTTGAAATTTTACTAAGTCAGTGGAAAAAAATAGATAAACTTTTCGTTGCCGCAAAGCAACTCCACTTAGATAAAAAGCATGTTTTAGCTAATGTAGTTAATATCATGACATAAGTTTACGAAGTATAATACTTTTAACATAAATTCATGATAAAATTCTGTTAATTTAATACTCGAAGTATATAATTTGACTGATAATAAATTAACTGTATGGCAATCAATAGAAGTTTTGACGAAAGCCATATTGAACATGCAGAAAAAATTAAGCTTAATTAAGAATATAGCTTCAGATCAAGACGTAACCCTAGAAAAAGGAAAGGAGTTGTTAAGTGGCATTTATGAAGCAAATTTTAAGCTAAACAAGACAATCAATATAGCTACTTTGCCAAAAATTGGCTATCATATGCTAAATGATGAACTTGTTGTACGTAATCATATTACGGAAGAGGAAGGAAAGATTCCTAGAGATTTTCATTACCTTAAAGACGTTAAATCCGATCATGATGATTATAAATTAACGTTTTGTAATTTTTTAGGTAATGAGTTTTTTGAATATAAAAAGTATGATCCACAATATTCTGGCGTTTCAGATGAATATAAATTTGTGGATTTTGGTAGTGTAAAAAAGACTCATAATCTAAAATTTAAGGAATATGTTGGTCATGCACCTAAGTTTTTTGCTGCAGAAGGTCCTATTGAGCCTGGATCTCAAAACCATGCAATTGATCTATTTAGGCTAGTCAAAGATGGTAAAGGTAGCAAAGTGGGAACCCTCGCTGATGAATTTGGTTATTTTGATGATCAAAATAAATTACATTATTATAATTATCACAAAAGTGCTGAAAGTAATATTTACAATCCTGAAAATTTCAGTATAAAAATGATAAATATAGATGTGAGCAAAATCGACAAATTCTACCTTATTGCAGAACAAGGTGATATAATCATTCATCCTATTTTGGAAAATTTAGACATATTTTAAAGTTTTTTAGAGTATCTAATCTTGTTGTTATTATAATTGGATTTGGTAGCATTGTGTTATGGAAGATAAATTGCTTGAATCAGTAAAAAACAAAAGTTATTTCAGTAAAGCAGTCGAATGGTACTGCCATAGGTATCTGTTTTGTGTAGCAGAAAGATCTTGGATGGCATTAATAGTATCGCTTCTCCTAGTATGCTTATGTTTATTAACATTAAACATATACCTGTTATTTCCTATTAAAAAAGATTTAAATTTTGTGAAGTATATGAACCACACAGAAGATGAGTTCTCTGCAATGCATAAGCTTAGTTTCAGTAAAAAGGAAGATGAATACACTTCCACAGCGAGGTACTTAATAAGTAAATACATCGAAATATATGAGTCCATTAAGATCGTTGAACCGAAGTACCAAGAAAATTTTATAAGAAACAATTCTATACATAAAATCTATCAAGGCTTTCAGGAAAAAACGAATAATGAAGCTGTTTCATCCAAAAGAAAAATTACCAACATAAACGTAATAACATTATCTATTGACCGATCGACCAAGGACCTAGTTACATTTGCTGGAAATGCTACTGTAGTTCTTACAATTGAGCAAAATAAGGAGGATACTGTGGAGATTAGCTTCACTTTGTCGAATATAAAAGCAACTCTGGCTGGGATAATACCATTTAAATTTATTGTTAATGGTTATAAATACAGATAATCACATTTAAAATATTACTACACATTAAACTTAAAGTGCATTATATCACCATCTTGTACGATATAATCTCTGCCTTCAAAGCGAATTTTTCCTGCGTCTTTACAAGCCGGTTCACTTCCATACTTTATGTAGTCTGCAAAGCTTATGGTTTCTGCTTTTATGAAGCCTTTCTCAAAATCAGTGTGGATTACACCTGCTGCTTTATCGGCTGTTGATCCTATTTTTACTGGCCATGCCCGTGCTTCTTTGGGGCCCACAGTAAAGAAAGTTATCATACTCAGCACTTCATACATAATACGCGCTACTCCATCAAGGCCTGATTCTTGTAAGCCAAATTCTGATAAAAAACTCTGTTTTTCCTCTTCACTATCAAGATTTGCAATATCTGCTTCGAGTTTTGCTGAAATGCAATAAAATTTGCTTTTATTTTCCTCCGCCATCCTCTCTACCTTTTTAGATAATTCATTGCCAGTTATAACATTTGTATCTTCAACATTGCAAACGTACATAACGGGCTTTGTTGTCAGCAATTGAAGCAACTTCATCTCATCTTCATCGATATTCTCCAAGCTTCTTGCAGGTTTACCGAGTTTCAAAGTAGCTAGAACCTCTTGCATTAGCTCAAGTTGTTTCTTTAGCTCTTTATCGCCTTGTTTTGCTTTTTTTTCCAACTGAGGTAGCCTTTTTTCTATGCTATCAATATCAGCTAGGATTAATTCCATTTCTACCACTTCAGCATCTGATATTGGATCTATTTTACTGTGTACATGGCTGATATCGTCATCCGTAAAGCACCTGAGCAGATGAACGATGGCATCAACTTCTCTGATATGGCTTAAAAATTTGTTTCCGAGTCCTTCACCTTTGCTTGCACCCTTTACCAGACCTGCAATATCCACGACTTCTAATTGGTTATAGATTGTCTTCTCTGAACCGGCAATTGCTGCGATTTGTTTCAAACGCTGATCTTTTATCGAAATCTTGCCTATATTTGGCTCGATTGTGCAGAAAGGATAATTTGCAGCTTCGGCTGCACTTGACTCTGTAAGTGCATTAAATAAGGTTGATTTTCCTATGTTTGGTAACCCAACTATACCGCAGTTAAAACTCATATTTGCTATGTAAAATTATAACTATTGCATAATTTAAAAATTTCTGCTATACTTAATTAGTTACTTATTAATAATTTTGTTGGTATAGTAATATATAGCTTAAATTAAGGTAAAAACTATGACTACAGCTCAGAAGCAGAAGCTACTAAGTGATTTTTACAATGTTAAAAGTGAAGTAACTTCTTTAAATAGTAATTCTTACCCTGACAATTTCTATGTAGGACAAGCAATTGGTAATGGAAGCTGTTTTTTTGACTCGTTCAGGCAAAGTCTAGAACAACAGACAGGAGAGCAAGTTACTGCCGAAAAATTAAGAAATGATTGTAGGGAATTTGCACAAAAGAATCCACCAAAGTGGTTTACAGATGCAATTGCCAATGGTTATGATAACAATGGCCAGCACCGTAGTGAAACTGTAGATGATTATACAGCAGACATTATGCGTAACGGTAGGTGGGGTAGCTCTTATGTTGAAGCTAGGATACTTTGTGAAAAGTATGGTGTAAAATTACATGTTATAGAGAGTAACCCATTGCATGCTATTGACACCCAACAAGATCGGTTTTTGCATGAATTGATAGACAATTCAGGTTCAAAAAGTGCAGGTGAATACAATAAAGTTGATTATAATGATAGTAGTATTGTGCATATAATAAACAAAGGCTATTCTCATTTCGAACCATTGCTTGATATAAACAAAAGTTTAGCAAAACAACTGCAAGAGGAAACCAAACTTAAACAAGAGCAAGAACAAGAAGATTTCCTATTAGCAAAAAAACTGCAGCTAGACGAGATCTTAGAATATTGTAACCTTTCAAAGGATATCTCCGAGAGAGCAGAGGTTGAAAAGGGATTTGATAAGTTATTGGCAGAAAATGCTGATGGAAAAATTGGTGATGTTGTAGAGCAGTGCGTTAGTGAGATAAAGCAGCGCATAGAGTGCTCTGAAGAGCAAAACCCTTCAAGTTTACCAAGATATAGTATGGAGGAATCAAGAACAGAAAAAACATTTCATCAACAACAAATATCATAATTGGAAGTGTAAAATAAATCTTCATAGCCCTGTATACTTCTATATGGGACATTCTGTAAATAAGAATGTGAGGGTTTCTTAGCCCTAATTAATGATTTATTATTACTTTTACTAGTATAGTAATATATAGCTTAATATTTTGAGGGTTAAAATTATGAACTTAAATCAACAATCAATAATAGATTTACATGACATTGAAGTCAATACGATTAAAAAAGAAAAAAACTTTGATTTCAGAACTGCTTTGATATCACTTTTCAAAGCTTTATACAAGTTATTTGAAAGTAAGCAGGATGTTTCCAAAAAAGACTTAGCTAATGTAGCAGAGAAGGAAAGCAAGAAGCTAGGGTTAGAAGGTAGATATGACTGGAGTGAGATTTTTGATTTAGAGAAAGAAGTGACTGAAAAAGCAGAAAAACAAGGTGATAAAGAGCAAAAATCAAACAAACCTGATAACTTCTATGTAGGGCAGGCAATCGGTAATGGAAGCTGTTTTTTCGATTCGTTCAGGCAGAGTTTAGAGCAGCAAACAGGAGTGCAAGTTACTGTGGAGCAGTTAAGGAATGACTGTAAGAGATTTGCGCAAAACAATCCTCCAGAGTGGTTTAAACATGCTATCGCTCATAGCTATAATAATAATGGACAGCGCCGTAATGAAAATTTGAATACTTATGCGGCAAATATTATGTCTAATAATAGATGGGGCGATCCCGAAGTTGAAGGTAGAATACTTTGCGGAAAGTATGGTGTAAAATTGCACACTGCGGAGAGTAATCCATTGCATACTATTGATAAGCAACAAGATCCGTTCTTGCATCAATTAATAGATAGTTCAGGTTCAAAAAATGCAGGTGAGTATAATAGGATAGATTATAATGACAATAGTGTCTTACATATAGTAAATAGTGGACATGCCCATTTTGAACCACTGCTTAATAGGTTAGTACAAGAACATCAAGATTACTCGCTTGCAAGGCAGTTTCAGGAAAGAGAAGATTATTCGCTAGCAACTAAACTTCAAGAGCAAGAAGATCTACTCTGTGCAAAGCAACTCCAAGATCAGGAGAAAAAAGATTTTTTGCTTACAAGGCAACTTCAAGAGCAGGAAGACTCTATCTATGCACAGTCTTTTAGTAAAAAGTGTGGTGTAGAAGAATCGATGGTAGGAACACATCGACCACGAATATCACCTGTAAAGGAGGTTATAACAGCCCTGTATATTTTTATATAGGGCTTTTGCAAGCATTTCATATAATATGAACTGCAGCATATACTAACTAAATGCAAGTTGATCATGAGACTAGTTTAATTATCGATGCCATAGAGGAATTTGGTGGTGAGGCTAGGCTTGTCGGCGGGGGTGTGAGAGACTCAATTTTGCAGCGTGACGTTCACGACATCGATTTAGCTACTAATTTGCTTCCCAATCAAACGATTAAAGCGCTAAAACTCCGTAATATAAAAACTATTCCAACTGGCTTAAAACATGGAACTATAACTGCGATCTTAAATCAGAGATCTTTTGAGATCACAACGCTAAGGCATGATATGAAATGTGATGGCAGGCATGCAAAAGTAGAATTTACCAATAATTGGCAAGCTGATGCTTCAAGGCGTGACTTTACATTTAACGCTCTATACGCAGATAAGCATGGCCATATATATGATTACTTTGGTGGTATAGAGGACTTAAAAGCGCAAAGGTTAAACTTTATAGGTAACGCTGAAGATAGAATTAAAGAAGACTATCTACGTATTTTAAGAGCATTTCGTTTTCATGCAAAAATATGTGTCGGAGATTTGAGTGATGAAATACTAAGCGTATGCAAAAAGCATTCGCATATGATTCAAGACCTCTCTGGAGAGAGAATAAGAGATGAAATACTTAAATTGTTAGAGTGCAATGATCCTTTTCCAACACTTAAGAGCATGCAAGAATCTGATGTGTTACAAAAAATTATTCCAAAAGAAGTAAAATGTGAAATTTTGTCCTCAGTGCTTCTTATCAACACTGATGCATTAGTAAAATTAGCGTTACTTCTTAGGACTACCAAAAATGACAGGCTAAGTCTTGGGGAATATGTAAGCAAATTTTTACGTCTTTCGAACAAGCAAAAGAAAAAGCTGCTATTTTTACTATCCAACGATATCAAAACAGAACTCTCAGAAAGAGAGCAAAAAAAATACATATCTTTATTTGGTAGGGAACTATATTGTGATTTAGTAAGAATTTGTGGTGTTGAGTCTGGAGAAAATGTTGATGAATATATTTTATTTGCTAATACATTCAATATTCCCAAATTTCCTTTATCTGGCGATGATTTAATAAGTATAGGTCACCAATCAGGAAAAAGTTTAGGTAAAGACTTAGAGTTGCTCAGGCAACATTGGGAAGACAGCTCCTACACTTTAACAAAAGAGGAGCTGGTGCTTTATGCTAAGAGCCTACTTTAACTACTCTCTGGCTGCTTAATGAATGTATGCTTGCAGTATTAGTGTAATTCATCAAGGAATTAGGTCTGCTTGTCTTGTTAGTACTAAGTTGATATGTATTTCCTTCCCCAAGAACGTGACTACACATTTTCTGGTCTGGAGATAAAAATTTATCTCTTATGCTTGATGCCAGTTGTAACTCTTGAACCTTACTTGAAAAAGGTTTCATTCTAGCTTCTACTAGCTCTTCCACAGCAATTTCTTTAAGTAATTCTCCTGAGTCGTTATTGTTATTTCTGTTATTAAAACTGCGCAAGATAGAGTCTACAATCTTATTTACCCCTTCTTCTTGTTTGTTAAATTCTAATTTTTTTACGCATTTTCTAACAGAAGGTGACAACTTGGCTTTTAACGTGCCATCTCGTAGTTCTTTACCTACATTTTTTCCAATGTTACAATGTTCGTTGACAACTTCTTTAACCTTGGCTTCTATGATCTCCCTTGCGGATTGTTTCAAATTACTTTCTAATAATTCAAGCAGCTTACTGCTTTCAAATTTACCATGATTTTGATTTGATAGAGATTTTATGGTTTTATCAAGCACGTTATGGCAAAAGTGTTTTTCTTTAAATTCAGGAAAACCTTTTTTTAACTCCTCGTTTTTCTTAGATAAAAAGTTATTGAGATTCTTATCCCCAAAAAGCTTATTGGGCAAGTTCCGCAATTTTGAAAGGGTTGATTCAGTAGTTGATTTTGCAGTAGATACTGTACTCACTGCATCTGGCTTGTGAGCTTTTGTTTGCTCTTGTGATTTTTTAGTTTTTTCATCAATATCTTCTAATCTTTTATCAACACCCTTTAACTTTTCTTCTAACTTTTGTTGTTCTTGATTATTTAACAGTTGTTGTTGCATTATTTTTAATTGTTCTTCCATGTTTTCTTTTTCTTCCTGTAGTTTCTTAATATCAGCTTCCAATTGGCTTTCTACCTGCTTCTGTTCCTTTTTTAGCTGCTCAACTAACTCTTTTTGTGCGGCAAGTTTTCCTCTGGTTTCTTGTAACTCTTCATCTGATTTTTCCTTTGATGCTTTTAGTCTTTCTATTCCTTCAGCCTTATTTCCTTCTTCAGCAGTGTTTAGCTGACTGATTAAAATTTTTAATTTACCTTCTAAGTCAACTTTTTTTCCCTGTAGTTGTTGTTCTTGATTATTTATTAATAGCTCTTTTTCTAACATTCCTATCACACCCAAAAAAACTTTCTTTAAGCTATCATCTATTCCAGCTAACTCCCATTCTTTACTTCCTTCTAAGATCTGCACCTGTTTTTGTAATTTAGAAACCTCATTTTTTGAGTCTTCTCTCTCTTTTACCATAGTGCTTAATTGCCTATTTAAATCTTTCAATTTACCTTCTAAATCAATCTTTTCTTTCTCTAATTGTTGCTTAGATTCCTGAATTTTGCCTTCTAACCCACTAACTTTACCCTCAAGTTCTGTTATTTGCATTTGTAGGCTTTCATTCCCTTTCTCAATAGCTTCATTCTTATCAGTAAGTGACTTAATTAAAGCGTCTTGCTCTCTTATTCTTTTCTCTTGATCAGATATAGTGCGCTGTTGTTCGTTATTTTTAGCTTCCATTTCCTTTTTATCTTGTTCTAGAGCTTCATTTAACCATGTTAAACTATTTATTTTCATGTCTTTTTCTTTCACCCCTACCAACTCTTCCTCCCGTTTACCTGCATCTTCTGCCAATTCTTTGTGATTCTTTTCAAGTCTTGTAATTGTAAATTTTAATTCTCTATTTTCCTCTTCTAAAAGGACATTTTGTGAACGTTCAAGTTCTAGTTCCTGACTTACATCCTCTAGTTGTTTATTTAATTCTTCATCCTCCTCTATGCTTACTTCTTCCATACTATCGTAGTCTTCATCAATGAATTCACCATTTACTATAGTATCAAAACAACCCTTACCAGTGAACTTACTATTTTCTTCAGTTTGAACCTCTCCATCCTTACTTATTATTTCACTCTGGCTCCCTTTTTCTGCAATCTCAGGTTCAATTTGAACACTTTCATCTACAGTTGTAAGACCATCAGTCATTGCTATATCTTGAAATGTCACTTTATTAGTTTGAACTTTTTCATCTTCATTCCCTACTTCACTTTGACTTTCTTTTACTGCTACTTCAGGTTTCAAATCAATTTGAGCACTTTCATCTGTTGTTTTATCAGTCCGAATTTCATCACTTCCAGTAGCTTTATTGTAATATAGAATATTTTCTGCCCATTTGTTCCATTTCTTTGGTAGTATTCGTCCAATCGTTTTTAAGTACAACCAAGCAAATACAGTAGACCAACTGTATTTTTTTTCCTTTCGTTTAACATTAATTTCATAATTAACCGTATTGTTAGTATTTAGCATAAAATTACCTTAGTTTTTAACTTCGATTTACAGAAAATTTTAACAGTAATAAAGCTATATATATTAGTGTAAATATTAAATAAACACTAATGCAGGTGTCAAATTATGGTAAAGTCTTTACACTTTAAGCAGAAATACACATGTCTGTAAGCACAGCATTTGCTTTTCCTATCGCTCTTACTAACATTTCCTGTTCATTGTTCTGATTTTTTACGTTGATCACCTGGGCGGCTGAGTTTGCAGGAAAAGTGACTAAACTGACTTCCCATAATTCCACTTGTTTTAACACCCGAGCTCCGCTTTTATGATCAACATCATACTCTATAGGTATATAGCCGATGGAAAGTCCGTTAATTGTTCCAGTCTTGAGCATTAAATATACTTCCTCTGCTTTCTGAATACCTAAAAGTAAATGTCCAATCATGTATAGGCCAACATCATTCTCATGAATATCTATGATACTACCTATAGGCTCACCTGGATTATGCTGCCAAAGAAGTTTTATTTTATTTCTGTTTAAGTTTTCCTTAAATGCCCCAGGTAAGATCAGGTCATTTTGTTTATCAACTATGTTAAAAACGCTAGCATAACCAGAAAATACACCGTTTTCTCCTATGCTTTTTATTGACAATGGTGAATAGAGAAATTTCTTATTCATAAAGCCTCCTGTAGTATTGGGAATTTTGTTTCGCAATGCACTGCGATATAATTCTATTATATGCAGTGCTCTAAAGAGGGGGAAGTAATTTTTTTAAGTTACAAAATGGCAAGTTTTGCCATTTTGTATACAGCAGGGTAGGGGCTATATATTCTGCCCTGGCTATATGTTATGCCATTAACAACCTATTATTTCTCATGACTGGCTCAATGGTAACATTTTCCAGTCTTGTAGAAGGACGATCAGCATTTCGGCCTAACTCTTCTAATCTAGCATTTCTCATGACTGGCTCGATGGTAACATTTTCCAGTCTTGTAGAAGGACGACCTGAGATTGTTGCGAGCAACTCTTGTTGTAATTCTTGTGTATTCATAATTAACTCCTATAAAGTTTAGATGCTATTGATAAAATGATGCAGTGTTATAGTTCTTTAGTCAAGATAAGTATTAAAAATCAACAGTTAAAAGAGCTTTCACCAAAAGAATAAAATGAAATATCAAGCGATATCCTCTATAATTAAATTTTTTGAATGAAGAGATGACGATTCGTGTAGGAATTAATGGTCTGGGTAGAATAGGCAGAGGCGTATTGCGTGCTATTTATGAAATAGAAAAGTATAGTGAGCAAATAGAAGTTGTAGCTGTAAATGGATCGCTCAGTGCAAAGTAGCATGCACATTTGATTAAATATGATTCTATTCATGGCAAATTCAGTGGTGATATTGATTTTAATGAGTCTCAAAATTGGATTTCTATAAATGGCAAAAAGTTTTCTTTATATAGAGAACGGAGCCCTGAAAATATTCCTTGGAATGTTGATGTAATACTTGAATGTACTGGTGCATTCAACAAACGTGAAGAAGCAATAAGGCACAATGCAGAGAAAGTAATTGTCTCTGCTCCAGTTCCGGATGCTGATGTCACTATAGTTTATGGTGTGAATAACGATATGCTCGAAAAAGAGCATAAAGTGATATCAGCAGGTTCTTGCACTACAAATTGCCTTGCTCCGATTGTGAAAGTCCTACATTCTGGTTTAGGCATAAAAAGCGGTTTTATGACTACTATACATGCCTACACGAATGATCAAAATGTTCTTGATGGTAATCATAAAGATTTGCGTAGAGCAAGGGCTTGCGGATTATCTATGGTGCCAACTACAACCGGGGCAGCAAAAACAATTGGTTCTGTCATCCCTGAATTAAAAGGAAAGCTAGATGGCACTGCCGTCAGAGTTCCAGTTAGCAATGTTTCTATGGTTGATTTTAAATTTACGACTGATAAGAAAGCGACCGTTAAAGAAATCAATGAAATGTTTAAGGATGCAGCTCTCTCCTCTACGTCATTCCAGCGCGTGACGCTGGAATCTAATTTCTGGATCCCAGTGTCAGCTACTCGGATGACATCAGAGGGTACTAGGATGACAGAGGGTTATCCAATGTCAAATGTACTTTCTATATGCGCGGAACCTTTAGTCTCAATAGATTTTGTGCATAACCCTTATAGTGCAATTGTGGATTTAACTGGTACATATGTTACAGGTGATATATGCAGGGTTGCAGCGTGGTATGACAATGAGTGGGCTTTTTCGCTGAGAATGTTAGACATAGCATTATTGAGCCATAGTAAAGTATGAATGAAAACTCGAACAAATATGCCTCTTTTTATGAGCACTTTGCGGAACTCAGAAAAAGAGTTACCTTTTGCTTTCTATTTTTTTGCATTGCTTTTGGCTTTTGTTACTACTTTAAGGAAAATATATACCGTTTTTTACTTGCACCTTTAATAGAAGCAACAAAAGATAGCGAAGGTTTTTCTTTAATTTACACAGACTTAACGGAGGCATTTTTTGTGTATCTTAGAGTTGCAATGATGAGTGCACTTTTGCTCTCTTTTCCTGTGTTTGCATGGCAATTCTATATGTTCTTAGCACCTGGGTTATATAAAAGTGAAAGGGCAGTGTTGTTGCCATACTTAATTGCAACACCGGTTTTATTTGTAACGGGAGCTACTGTAGTCTATTACTATATATTTCCTTTAGCCTGGAAGTTTTTCATCACTTTTGAACATAGTGGGAAATCTTTCGGTATACCAATAGAGTTTATGCCATCAGTTAGCGAATATTTAGACCTCGTTCTCCAATTTATGTTTGCATTTGGCACTGCATTTCAAATTCCAGTAATACTCACATTGATGGTGAGGGTAGGGTTACTCACTACACAAAGTTTGTCAAATAAACGCAGAATCGCGATAGTGGTAATTTTTATTATCGCTGCAATCTTAACTCCACCTGATGTATTAAGCCAAGTAGGGCTTGCAATACCAATGCTGATTCTATATGAATTGTCCATTCTGATATGTAGGTATATTGAAAAAAAGAAGACAAAGATTTAAACAAAGGAATCCCTCTTATCTCCTTTATATCACATTTTTAACTTACAACATTCTTATTCAGGACTTAAATATGGAAATGTTTCATAAATTGATTGTAATACTTTGTTAAGTTCAGCCTTACTTTTGATGATCAATAATACTGTATCATCACCTGCTATAGTTCCTATAATTCCTATGTTTTTGCTATTATTTAATGAATAAATAACATACTTCTGATCTAGAAAGTAACCTAGGCTGCTAGCTTGTCCTGGTTGAGTGTGTAGTACTATTAAACCAAAATCCGAAATTTGCATATTAAGTATTAATGGTAATCGATATTGGTTGATGTCAATTACTTTATACATACCAGCAACTTTGGCAATTTTAAGTTCTTTCAATTTTCTTGATAAAGTAGCCTGAGAAATGTTATACCCTCTTTTTTTGAGTAAGGTCTGTAAATCGCTCTGTTCTAAAATTTCATGATTTTGAATAATATTTAAAATATGTTCACCTAGTGTGTTGTCATGCATTATGCATTTTCCTCATATTGAATATGTAATAAGTATATTTGAAATTATATTCATTATTTCTTGACTGTTCAATTTTTAATGTCTATATTCATAAGATGAATAAAATATGAATATAAATTAGTAATATGAAAAAATACATTTTAAATGCTATTATAGCGATAAGTATTCTATTAACAGGATGCAAGGAAGATAAACACGATAATATCATTAGATTTGCAATTTCTGCAGATTATCCACCTTTTGAATATTATGAAAATGGTAAATTTACTGGCTTTGACATTGAGCTTGCTCAATTAGTAGCAAAAGAGTTAGGTAAAGAAGCAATGTTTAAAGATATGCAGTTTAGTACTATATTTGCAGCATTGCAAAGTAATTCTGTAGATGCTGCTATATCTACTATTGGTAGCACAGAAGAGCGTGAAAAAAATTTTGATTTTTCAAATAGTTATTATACAGGGGAATTTGGAATTCTATATCACAAAAATAAACCCATAGCTGGTATAAACAATTTAACTCGCGAGAAGATAGCCGTTCAACTAGGAACTGTCATGGAAATTTGGCTAAAAGAGCATGTTCCTACAGCTCAAGTTATTGCTGTGGACAATAATAATCAAGCTGTAGAAGCATTGAAGTCTGGTCATGTTGATGGCGTCCTAATCGATGGGTTCCAAGGTAAAGTATTTAGCAAAAAAAATCCTGGTCTATCATGGTCAGCCATCGCTAAGCCAGATAATGGTTATTCTATTGCTGTGAATAAAGGATCTGATTTAAAGGATAAAATAAACGAGGCGTTAAAAAGTTTAGAAAGTAAAGGTGTAATACAAAAGATAGCAGAAAAATGGCTAGGAGATAACTGATGCAAGAATTAATTTCTAATTTCTTGTTTGTTGGAACAGGCCTTGCCTTTACTTTAAAATTATTGATTGGAGGACTGCTTTTAGGTATGAGTCTAGGAGGGTTATTTTCAGTACTCAGATATAATAAGATCTGTATTCCATTAATTAATGGAATTATATCTGTAATACGTGGCACCCCCCTTATATTACAGTTAAGTGTTGTTTATTTTATGACTCCAACCATTGCAGGAATTAAATTAAACATATTTAGTGCTGGCATTATAGCATTTGGTCTAAATAGCTGTGCTTATATTGCTGAGATTTTACGAGCTGGTATTGAAACTATATCAAAAAACCAGTTTGAAGCAGCTAAAACTTTACAAATACCTAGTTTCTATATGTGGAGAGATATTATATTACCACAAGTTATTAAAAATATTCTTCCTGCAATGATAAATGAGATCATTGCACTCCTTAAAGAAACGGCATTAATCTCTACTATTGGTGGTGTTGATATTATGCGCTCTGCGCAAATGCTTGCAGCAGAACAATTTACTTATTTTATACCACTTTGTCTTGCTGGGGCTTATTATTACGCTCTTGTATTACTAATTGAATATATAGGCAAAAAGATTGAACAGAAAGGTATATATGATAAAAATGCATAATGTTTGTAAATTATTTAATAATGTTCCAGTACTTAATAATATTAACCTGATTATAGAACAATCTATAGTTGGTCTTGCTGGTCCTTCTGGTAGTGGTAAATCAACATTGTTACGTTGTATACAAAAACTCGAAGTTTTAGATTCTGGTAGCATTGAATGCAATGATAGTACTGGTTTTGTATTTCAGGATTTTCAACTTTTTCCACATATGACTGTCTGGGAAAATCTTACATATGCTCCCAAACTTAAAAACAAAACTCAGGATCAAAGTGATTCACTACTTGAGTCTTTGGGTATTGCCTCTAAAAAAAATGATTACCCTAATAATCTGTCTGGTGGGCAAAAACAGCGGGTTGCGCTTGCCAGAAGTTTAATGATGAATCCAAGGATTCTATTATGCGATGAGCCAACGTCTGGTTTAGATGTAGCAACAATAGTCGACGTTGTGGAACTACTACAATCAGTTAGAGATATGGGTATTACTATGATTATCGCTTCTCACAATTTGGATTTTTTAACAAAAATATCAGATCGGATTATTCTGTTAAAAAATGGAAAAATAATTGTAGATATCAATCCTAAAGAAATTGATGAACCAACAAACTATTTAAAAAGTAATTATTAAAAGAGAATCTCTCATATCATAGAAAATTACATAATATATATTATGTAAAATAAAATTACATAACATAAGAAGCAACGCTAAAAATAAAATTACATAACATAAGAAGCAACGCTAAAAATAAAATTACATAACATAAGAAGCA
>CACPSE010000006.1:0-33944 GCA_902636535.1 uncultured Wolbachia sp.
AAGATGATTTCAAAAATAAAGCTAAAGGTGAACTATCAGATGAAATAAAACAAAAAGTAAGCAAGCTTGAGCAGTTAGAGGCAGGCTTAAGCGCTAAAAATACCGAAGTTAAAAGCTTAAATGAGCAATTAAACACTAAAAATCAGGAAACAGAACAACTAAATACTGAAGTTGAAAGCCTAAAGAAAGACTTACAAGCTCGAAATGCTCGAGTTCTTCAGTTAGAGAAGGAAAATAAAGAATTAGAAGCTAAAAACAAAACAACTGAGCAACCAAAACAAGGCAATGGGGCGAAGTATACCGCTACTGTTGGTATGGGTCTTGCTGCTGGACTGATAGCATTTACTGCACTTGAACGTACAGTTAAGTTAGAGATGTTAGTAATGATTGGTATAGCAGTGGCATCTGCTCTTGTAGCCGGTGGTATTACATATGCAGTATTACCTAGTACTCAGGTGGATGGAGTGAAAGCACAAGAAGCAAGTGGGGATAAGAAAAGCAAGTAATAAGGGTTGAGCTATAGTATCAAGTTAAGCTTAAAATATGGTTGAATAGTTGTGTGTATAATTATTAATCTTTTCTAAGCATTTTTACTATGGCTCTTTCTAAATTTCTCGATCCCAAGGATGATGCTGCACTCTGACGTATCTTTGGCACTGAAAAGAATAAAGATATTCTCATTCACTTTCTCAATGATATATTGGACTTCACTGGCAAAGATGAAATAGAAGAAATAGAATTTTTCAGCACTATCATGGATGCTGAAATTGCCTCTGATAGACAAAGTATAGTTGATGTTCTTTGCAGGGATTCTAGTGGGTCCAGATATATCATTGAGATGGTGCGACCTGAAAGTCTTCGGTCATATTGTTTGAAGGGAGCTTCAGAAAGAAACTGAAAGAGTTCTAAAACTTATTAAACCAGATGTCACCTAACCCACTGTTGTATGACAAAAGGAACAGAGACACTAATGAGTAATAGAAAGTCCTGCAAGAAGTCATTAATTGCAAAAATTTAATATAAGTGGTAAAGTAGAGCCACTGAATAAAAAACATATGTTAATTAATACAACGTCGGAGCTGGAGGACATATGTGAGGGGTTGATAGCAAAAAAGCCAAAATTTATAGCAGTTGACACGGAGTTCATTAGAAATAATTTAATCTACTACCCAAAATTATCGTTAATTCAAATTTCTTACGGAGAGAAGAGTTTTATTGTAGACGCATTAGTGCCAGAAATTGATTTATCATTCATTAAGAAAATAATGCTAAATCAGGGGATAACCAAAGTGTTTCATAGCTGCCGGCAGGATATAGAATCCTTACTCACTGTGTTTAAATGTATTCCCACTCCCATTTTTGATACCCAAGTTGCTGCTATGTTTTGTCATTATTATCATGACTTTATTGGTTACTCAAAAGTAGTGGAGCAATATCAAGGAATAGCACTGGATAAAATTAAAGCTAAAAATTCAGATTGGTTAAGGCGTCCGTTGTCCGAAGATCAGTTAGATTATGCAGTAAACGACGTGGTACACCTATATGACCTATACCAAATATTGTGCAATAAACTTGAAGAAAATAATAGGATGGGTTGGTTTCAAGAAGAGATGGAATCAATAGTTGATATAAATAAGTATTTACATAGCCCAAAAGATGCATGGAAGAGGATTAAATTTAATTATGAAGTAAATCCAAGATTGATACTAACTGTTAAAGCAGTTAGTGAGTGGCAAGAAACCTTAGCACAGCGCTATAATATGAACCGTAATAAAATAATCAATAATGCTGTAATAGCTGATTTTATTGAAAAAAATGTAGAGCATGTTGATGAGATTTTAGATGATCTCAAGAGGAATACAAAAAATATAAAAGATGCGGATTTACTAGAGTTTGTGAATATTTTTAATGAAAATGAGAGAAATTGGATGCAGCAAAACAACACCTTATCGAGTAATTATGACAAATCTGTACTTGATATACTCTCAATTATTTTAGATAGTAAATGTAAAGAAAGTAACATATCAAGGAAATTAGTTTCTTCAAAAGATGAGTTAACCGGGTCAATATCTGGGCAGATAGATAAACTATTCAAGGGATGGAGATACGATTTTTTTGGCAGGTCAGTTGAATCATTTTTGAACACAAGCTCAAAATTTGAGATTTCAGCAGTGAAATCCGCAAATAATATAACCAAAATTCAGAGTAATTTAGTGGAGAATAACTGTTGCTAAAGTAACTTAGATTTATCGACAATCGTCATCCCGCTACGTGTTAGTGGCTAAGAGATACCGCGGCGGTATGACGGTTAAGTAGGGTGTCATCCCAGTGCCTTGACTCCTTCGATCCAGGAAAATTGGTTGTGCACTATACAACATAAAAGCTAGATTCCAGACTGGAATAACACCACCTACAAATTGCAATGTTCGTATAGTTATGTGCTTGTCACTGAGATCTAGAAAATCTAGTTAATATATATAGAGAAACCTTAGCTATAGTTTCAAAAGAAGTCGAATGTATTTTGTTATATGATTATAAGTCTAACAGGCGGAATTGGGGTAGGAAAGAGCTTTGTAGCTAATTGCTTTCAAGAGTTTGGTGCTGTTGTATTTGATGCTGATTCTGTTGTACACCAACTTTATAAAGTGGATAAAAGCATAATAAGTTATGCAGAGAAAAATTTTCCTGGAGTGGTAGTAAATGGTGAAATAGATAGAACAGTACTGTCTAAATATTTCTTAGCCTACGATGAAAATTGGAAACAATTTCAATCTTTGGTTCACTCTGCTGTGCTGCGTGAATTAGAATTTTTTATTGCCAAGGAAAAAAAGATCGATAGAAAACTTTTAGTTTTAGATGTGCCACTTCTATTAGAAACAAAATTTTATTTATATTGCGACCTTATTGTTTTTGTTCATGCAGATAGCGTTGTGCAAGCTCAAAGACTTAACGAACGCAACATAGATAAAGAAAAGCTTAATCTAATCTCCGATGTTCAGTTATCTATTGAGGAGAAAAGGAAGATGAGTGACTTTATTATCGATACCAGTGTAAGCAAAGAGTATGTTTTTTCTCAAGTAAAAGATATAGTGGATTCATTAAACCTAAACACGTAGCTCTACGTCATACCGCCGCGGTATCTCTAGATCCCGCTAACAAGCAGCGGGATGACGGTTGTCAGGATCCCAGCAGCCTCCCTCCCCTGTCATCCAAGTAGCCCCCTATGGTGTCATCCAAGTAGCCCAGACTACTTGGATCCAGGAAAATTGATTGTGCACTATAGCAACATTTTTGATCAAAAACTGGATTCCAGTGTCAAGCACTGGAATGACCCCCTTCCGATGGGAACTGCTCTCAAACTACAACAGCATGAGTAGCTACAGAAGCTTTAATGATACAAGAAAAAATAAACAGCTATCATTTTTTTAGTAATTAAGTAAAATAGAGTGAAAGATTGCGAGGAAGTTTTGAAAAATAAGATAAAAAAGATAGTAATTTCAGGAAAGGAAGTGTGGCCAATCATCGAAGGTGGTAAAGGCATTGCAGTTAGTGATGGGAGATCAAGCGGAGCATTTGCTGCAGCAGATGCTGTGGGTACATTTTCTGGTGCAAATGCTAAGCTTATTGATGATAATGGCGAGTTAGTGCCACTAATTTATAAAGGCAAAACAAGAAATGAAAAGCATAGTGAATTGATTGAGTATAGTATTGAAGCTGGAATTAGTCAGGCAAGAATAGCAAATGAAATATCAAAAGGTCATGGAAGAATACACATGAATGTACTTTGGGAGATGGGAGCAGCAGAACGCGTACTTCATGGCATATTAGAAGGAGCGAAAGGTTTGATTCATGGTATTACCTGCGGTGCTGGTATGCCTTATAGGCTTGGAGAAATTGCAGCTAAATATCAGGTTTATTATTACCCTATTATCTCATCGGTGCGTGCTTTTAAAGCATTATGGAAGCGTACTTACCAAAGAATATCTTCCTATTTGCTTGGTGGAGTAGTGTATGAAGATCCATGGCTTGCTGGAGGGCACAATGGACTGAGTAACAGTGAAGACCCAGAGCTACCACAGGCTCCATTTGAAAGAGTTGCAGAGCTTAGATCTTTCATGAACGAGATCGGTCTTTCAGAAACACCAATTGTTATGGCAGGGGGAGTGTGGCATTTGAAAGATTGGGAACATTGGTTTGACAATCTGCAAATTGGACCAATAGCTTTTCAGTTTGGCACTCGTCCACTTTTGACGAAAGAAAGCCCAATTTCTGCAGAGTGGAAAAAGAAGCTACTCACTTTAGAAGAAGGTGATGTATTTTTAAATAAATTCAGTCCAACAGGGTTTTACTCATCTGCGGTGAGGAATAATTTTATACGTGAGTTACAGGAACGAAAATTACATCAAGTAAATTTTTCGGAAAATGCCAGCGAAGAATCCAATAGTGAATTTGCAATGGGTAGCAGAGGTAGGAAGATCTACCTTACTGCAAAAGACAAAGAACTGGCAAATACATGGACTAAAGCAGGGCACACAGAAGCAATGAAAACCCCAGATTCAACTGTTATTTTTGTGACGCCAGATAAATTTAAACAAATAAGAGAAGATCAAATCAATTGTATGGGATGTTTGAGCCATTGTTTGTTTAGCAATTGGAAAGATCATGGTGACCATTCAACAGGACGAAAGCCAGATCCGCGTAGTTTTTGCATACAAAAAACACTGCAAAACGTTATACACGATGGTGATATTGAGAACGAACTCATGTTTTCCGGGCACAATGTGTACAAATTTAAGCAAGATCCATTTTATGAGAATGGCTACGTACCGACAGTAAAAGAGCTGGTGGAAAGGATATTGACCGGATTATGATTAATTTGACAAGAAGACGTTACTTTGTTATAATAAGTATTTGTTAATTTAATCTTAATTTAGAGGGAATATCTACGCCAGCGAATGATAATGTTTTAAAAAGGTATGCGCTAGCCTATATAAAGAAATCAGGTGGTAACAGAAATGTTAAAGAGTTTTTGCAATTTTGTAATACGCAAAATATTATAGACTGGAATGACGGGGATTTTAAAAATGAGTATGGAGGTTTTATAGGTCAAATTCCAACTAATAGATCCAATACAGGAAGCAGAAATGATCAACATAACGCAGGGGATAACAGGCAACCTACAGGCCCCCAGGTTACACACGTACATGTACACAATGATAGAGGTTTAGACTTTTGGGATTGTTTACTATTACAATGCTGGATTAATTCTTTATTCGGTGGGCGTGGTCACACTACGGTTAATAATATAACGAATATTAACAATGGTAATACCTCTCATCAAAGCAGAAAAGAGAATAAAAAAGAATCAGAAGATAGTAGGAAGTTATTAGCTTTAGGTATAGCACTTGTTGTTGTGTGTGTTGCTTTCCATGTTGGTATGTGCTTTTGGTACAATAGCAGCAAAAAAGCGGCTAGAAAAGAAGAAAAAATAGATTACCTTGATAATAAACTTAAAACGTTCAGGAATATAGAATTTGCGGTTGGCACTATTTCTTTGGCAGCTTTGATAGCTTGTGCTGTCTACCCAGTCTTACCGGTGTGGGGTTTAGTTATCCTTGGTGTTAACTCTCTCGTATGTTTTGCCGGTGGTTTAGCTTTTCATATGAAGCACGAGAAAGAATCAGATAATATTGAAAAGGTTGAAGAAGCGGTAAAAGGCTATAACACATCTCCTCCTCCTTACTCTCCTCCAAGTGCTCCTCCTTATAGTGGATTTAGTGATTCTAATGCAACAGGGCGAAAATTTGGAAATTGTGTAGCCGAACAAAAGCTTACGTCATACCGCCACGGTATCTCCGCTAACAAGCAGCGGGATGACGAGCTTATGTCAGTTAATTCTTGTCTGTCAGATCAAGTCTAAACTATTATACTTTAGCTATATTATGTTATTGTCTACTTGATTATCCAGTGATTCTAACATAACTGGCTGGTCAGATTCAGATGATGATTGTATTGGCTCATCAGACCCAAACAACCATGAAAAAAAGCTACAAAAAAATGATCCTATTAAAGAAAAAGGTTTAATCAGTATACCAAACAAACTACCAAAAAAAGAGCTCGGCTGTTCTTCTGTTTGTACAGGTTCTGTGGAAACAGGCTGTGCAGGTTCTTTGGAAACAGGCTGTGCAGGTTCTTTGGAAACAGGCTGTGCAGGTTCTTTGGGAGCAACAGGCTGTGCAGGTTCTTTGGGAGCAACATCTTCTTCCTCCTTCTCCTTTTGAACCCCTTCACTATCCTTCAGTGATTCATCCACTGGATTAGATTTTTCTGCGTTTTGCAATAGAGTTTTTATTTTGTCATCAGTGGCTAAATCTAAGGGAGTCTCTCCTTTGTCATTTTGTGCATTAACATTTGCCCCTTTCCCTAATAGATCTTGTACTGCTTCCAAGTTGCCAAGCTTAGCAACCAGATGTAAAGAATTCTTGCTATGTTCAGTTTCTATTTCTTGGTATCTACTCAACACGTCGCGTTCTCGACTAGGGTCGAAAGTATGCAAATCTGCTCCATTATCTAATAGAACTTCTGCTGTAGTAGAGTGATTATTTTTAACAGCCCAATATAAAGAATTATTTAGATTTGTATCTAATGCATTAACATCTGCTCCTTCTCTTATTAGACTTTTTACCTTATCAATTTCACCTTTTTTAACAGCCTCAAGTAAAGCAGTATCTATTAATAGAGTTCGTATGTCCCCGTTAGGGGCTAAATTGAGAGGAGTCTGCTCATCATTATCTTTTGCATTAACATTTGCTCCTTTATTCAATAGAGCTTTTACCACCTCCTCATGGCCATTTTTAGCAGCTAAGTGTAGAGGAGTCTGTCCATTTTGATCTGTTGCATTAACACTTGCTCCTTCATTTATTAGACTGTTTACTTTTTGAATATTACCGCTTTTAGCAACCTCAAGTAATTCAGCTGTGTTTTGTAATAGAGTTTGTATGTCTTGATTAGTGGCTAAATCTAAAGGAGTCTCTCCTTTATCATCCTCTGCATTAACATTTGCCCCTTTATCCAATAGAGCTTCTACTACCTCTTTGTTGTTATTTTGAGCAGCCAAATGTAGAGGAGTCTTTTTTCCATATTGACCTCCTATATTAACATTAATTCCATCTTTTCCCAATAGGGCTTTTACTACCTCTTTATGGCCCTTTACAACGGCCCAATGTAAAGGAGTCCATTTTCCAAGTTCATCTTTTATATTAACATTGATTCCTTCTGCTCCCAGTAGAGCGTTCAATACATTGATATCTATGTTGTCCTTTTTAAGAACAGAATGTAAAGGAGTATCTTTCTTCTTATCTGCTAAATTAACATCGATTCCTTCTTTTCCCAATAGGGCTTCTACTGCCTCTTTATGACCCTTTACAGCAGCCCAATGTAGAGGAGTCTTTCCATTTTGATCTGTTGCATTAACATTTGCTCCTTCATTTATTAGACTGTTTACTTTTTGAATATCACCGCTTTTAGCAACCTTAAGTAATTCAGCTGTGTTTTGTAATAGAGTTTTTATTTTTTCGTTAGTAGTTAAATCGAAAGGAGTCTCTTCTTTATTATCTGTTGCATTAACATTTGCTCCTTTATTCAATAGAGCTTTTACCTCCTCCTCATGGCCATTTTCAGCAGCAAAGTGTAAAGGAGTTTTTTCATCATCATCCTCTGCATTAACATTGGCTTCTTCACTTATTAGACGTCTTACTTCATTAATATCACCTTTTTTAACAGCCTGAAATAATTTAGCATTTATATCTCTGTTTGAATTGCTCATCCCACACCTCCTGTAAAATTATATTATCACGGCAAAGTCGTTAATAATTCATGAGCTCTATGTTCCTGGATCACGTAAATAATGGCTATTCCCCATGTTTTCAGTATATTTGAGCCGGCTGTACATAAGAATTGCAATTGTAGAGCATGCTATTGTTAATAGTAAATTTGGTAAAATACCATAGCGAAAAAATTTTCCTACTATATATATTCCAATAGCCCCAAACATCATATTGCAGAATGAGAGGACTGCACTACCAAGCCCTATACCTTTGATCGTTTCTAAAGCAGAAGTTACGTTATTGCTTATTATTAATGCAAGTCCGATATTGGCTGGAATCCAGACGACTTGAAGAATGAATATATTCAACTTGTCCGCGAAATAAAAATATACCAATAAACTATCGGATATTATCGGTAACACCAAACCTATTATTAGCATTTTGCTCACCCCTATTTTCGGCACATATCTCCTATTAATTAAAGTTCCAATTATGTAAAATATGACTATGATCGATATGAGGTAGCCAAAATACTGTACTTCAATGCCCATCGATTCAAATATGAAAGGGTAGTTAGCAATGTATGCCCAAAGCCACATGAAAGTTAATCCATGAATGGCTGAAAACCCAAGGAAACGATAATTTCTAAATATTGATATATATTGCTTGAAGATATTAGTAGTTATGTTAGTTATACTGGTTTCATTTTTACTTACAGTGAGTGTTTCTTGTAACTTAAAGTAAATAAAAATAAGCATAGCAATTGCCGCAAGTGATATAATAAGAAACAAAAATTTCCAACTGTATCCATGTGAAATTATATAACTGCCTATTACTGGAGCTATTCCAGGTGAAAGTGCTACTACCATATTTAACTTTGAGATTACTCTCGAGTATTCACTACCTGAGTACATATCCCTGATTGCTGCATACCCAACAACACCTGCAACACCAGCCCCTGCTCCTTGTATGAAGCGAATTAGTATCAAGAGCGCAATACTGTCGGCTATATAACACATGACACTTGCCAAAGTAAAAATTGTCATACCAATCAGCATCATTGGACGCCTACCATAATGGTCTGACAATGGACCATAAATTAAGCCAGATACCGCAAATCCAACTAGATTTAAGCTAATTGTAGGCTGCACTACACTGCCTTCTACTTTAAAATAATTGGCAATGCTTGGTAGTGCAACTGAGTATAGGTCAGTTGCCATATCGACAATTGCTACAGACAATATCATAATAAGAGAGATGATATTTTGCGAAAGAGCTGTTTTCACTTAATGATTTATTGGTAAATACGCTTAATTATAGTGTATTTTTTCATTAGTATATTAATTTAACTACTGAAATTAAGAGCAGCTATTCGAGAAAAGGAGTTTACTCAGTATTGGGCTTCAAAACCATATATGTAGCTCCACCAATTGCTAACGCAGGTATTGTAATTGCAGCAACTGCTCCCACTATAGGCAGAAATCCAACTGTAAATACTGTTGCAAAGAGCGTTGCCGCTACAGTTGCACCAAGTGCTGCTGTTGATCCACCACTAACAATACCCCACTTGGTCGCATCATATCCTTGCTGTTTTATTTCTGCAACCCTAAAAATCTGTACCAAATTTTCGTCTGTAGCTAACTCTCTTGGAGTTTTACCATTAATATCCTTCGATAAAGGATTTTTCCCTTTTTCCAGTAAAGATTCTACTACTTCTGTACAGTCGTAAATAGCAGCTAGGTGTAAGGAAGTACTACCTTTTAGTAACTTGTGCGTCTTGCTTTCTACTACACATCTCACTAAACGCTCTACGACTTCTTTCATTTTTGGCTCTTCTTCCATTAGGCACTTAACTATTTTTGTGTGATTGTTATAGAAAGCAGTACTTAAAGGAGTATCTCCATCCTTATTCATTGAACTCAAATCTGATCCTTTTTCCATCAGAAGTTTTACTATGTCTGTATGACCATTGGAAGCAGCCAAATGTAGGAGGGTATCTCCGTTCTTATTTACTGCACTCAGATCTGATCCTTTTTCCATCAGAAATTTTACTATGTCTATATGACCATTGGAAGCAGCTAAGTGCAGGGAAGTATTTCCTTCTTTATTTACTACACTAAGGTCTGATCCTTTTTCCATTAGAAGTTTTACTATGTCTGTATGACCATTGGAAGCAGCTAAGTGCAGGGGAGTATTTTTGTTTTGATCTTTTATATCAATATTTGCTCCTTCCTCTAACAGCAATTTTGTAACATTTGTATCTCCAAAATTCGCAGCAAAATGTAATAACATAAATTCTTTTGAGCTGTCTTTAAAAACATAATTCACATCAAACCCGCATTTTTTCCACTGATCATATTCATGCATCACGTGTTTTATACTATGACGTTCCTGCTCTAATTTTTTGAGCTCATTCTCATATTTCTTGAATTCTATATCAAATTTTGCTTCATTATATTTTAGACTATCACTATATTGCCTATATTCCCAATCGTAATCGGGTGTATTATATTCCAGTTTACCGTTATTAACATTATTACACAGTTCCTGTAATAACTCATTATCGGACTTGTGTTTTAGCAAATTTATCTTTCTGTTATAATCTTTATTCAATAACTGTATCTCTCTATTGTGATCGTAATTCAGCAGCTGCATTTTGTGGCAAATAGATTGATGGCATTCATTGATTTCATTTAACCTTCTTGTGTTATATTCTTGTAATTCATCTGCTATCGTTATAGCTACATCTTTACTATATATACTTGAATTACGCTCTATCTCCTGTAATATCGTTTCAAATTCGTTTTCTATAAAGCTTACCATATTATACCTCGAAATAAAAAAATATATTAAAATTGTACATATATTTAACGAAAATGTAATAATTTTAATATCGAACAATAAAGTCAGTGGATTATGAATCTCTCTAAAAAAATCTTTTTGCTTTATTTTCTTAGAAAATGAGTGAAGATATCAGCTACATGTTTTTAGTAAAGCTATAAAAGCAGGAATTTCAATATCTTATCTTGGATTATTCATTTTAAGCTTTAAGTCTTCAACAGAAGATACATTTGCCTCACTTACTACCTTTAGTGGATCACCTAAGCTATGTTCCCCTTTTGCTCTTTCCAGCTTGTTGTCTATCTGTTTATGGTATAAATCTTCTCCTCTTGTCCAAGATAGGTCTCCAGACACTGTCTCAGCATAGTTACCATTGTTCTTTCCAAAAGCAACTAGCTCCCATTGGTTTTTTTCTCCATTAACTGGGTTACTACGGGCCATATTTATAGTATGAAGCAGGGCTGGATTTAAACCTGCTTCATCCACTATATTCGAATTATATAGAGCTTCTATTCCACCATTGCTTAAAATTTCAAGCTTCTCATTACATATTTTTTTGTGATTTATAAATTGTCTCTGAAGCCTTTCTATTCTATCTGTGTATCCTAGTTCTTTCAAGGTGCTAAACACAGGTGTTGAAACAACAACACTTTCTGCTTTCTCATCTTGCACATATTTTACAGCCTTATTATAAATTTCTTTTTGGCTTAATAATTTATCTTTATACTCATATAAAATATTAATTGCTACACTTGGATTACTTATCGCAATGAGATCATTGTTTTGGGTTACCATAGTAAGTATGCGGAATGATCCTAACAATATTCCTTTAGGAATCGTTATATCTTTTCCTATATGGTCTTTAATATTATTCAAAGCATCAAAGTCTATATATATTGCACCTTTCTGTCCTGTCATTTTTTCTGAAAGAGCAAGAGCAATTAACCTAAAGGTATCTATTTCAATAGCAAAATATGTTCTTTGTTCATCTGTCATATCATACATATTTTTAAAGAAATCCTTAATACTGATATCCTTGCCATCTATCTTCCACCTTTGATCTATTTCGCTCCAGTCATACTGGTGTAAGTCTACAACGTGTACTCCTTGAATTTCTTTCAGTTCACGTTTTAAATCATCTATCTGATTCTGCTCAAATCCCGGGCCATTTATAACCAAATACATGTCCCTCTCCTCTTTATTTTTTAACTTATGGTTTTTTATTATATCCAAGTAATTAAGAGCACTATTCTTACCATCTGGCAAAGATGCACCACGTACTCTTGGCACCCACGTTAGTATTATTGGTGCTTCATTTGATAATTCTTTAGTCATTACTTTCCTCACAAATATTAGTTAATATGATGTTTCATTCTGAAATAAATGTCAATAGATGTACTACAACCTTGTGAGCAGAAGATTAAACTAATAACTTACAAAGTTCTATGCTCTTGTAAATGAGCTATAACATTTTTGTTTCCGTGTTATCTAATGAATCACCATAAGTCACTGCTTTTAGGTAAAACTTTTTCCCCATTTGCACTTCGAAAGATATTATTGAATCATCAAGTAGAACAAATTTTTCACCTGTGGCATGATCATATTCTTTAGTATCTTCTTGTCCTCTGATTAGGTTGCTAAGCTTATATTTATTTTTATCTATTAGTTCAGCACTATGGAATTTCACTATCTCTTTTCCGATTAATGCTGAATTTGAATCGATAATTCCTCGCAGCTTACCAAAACGCAACACTACTGTAATTCCCTCATTTGTTAATTCCATTACATATCCGTAAGTAGACTGCTTATTTGTGCTTGCGATAGGCTTATAATCCTTATCGTTGTACGAAATAAAGAGCGTTGCTCCCTTCCAATTCCTTTCCTCACCAATTAAAGTAAAGCTTGCAATATTACCTTTAACATGCGGTAAATCTATCATTTCTACGATGGTTTTGCTGATATGAGAAGGAGGGTATTCCTTCAGCATAAGAGACCTTGTTGAAGGAAAAGAAAGCTTATATATGGAGCTGTCATAACCAACACCACTTACTTGAATGGACATGCTTTCAAATTTTGTTTTTATAATTCTCACCGTATGTTTTTTCTCACTGTCTAAAATCGTTATTACATCACTTGGCACAAGCCATGCATATTTTATCGGTAGCTTGAAATTGTATATATTTCTCTCTTGCCACGAAGAATAAAGTAAAACCTCAGCGATATTTTGCGCCTCTCCCTCCTCCATAATGAGCGGTATTTCAACTGTTATAGCAGTGCCTTGCTTTGGCAACTCAGCATATTTAACATCAATTGGATAGCCAAAATTGCGGTTAAAGTAAACGATGTTAACTTTATTGTTTAAATCTAATTGACTGATATTAGCAAGTTTTGAATTGTTACTGAAAACCGTTTCACCAATTGGCATTACAGTTGTAACTCCCCTGCCCTTTTGGACAAATTTCAGTTTAGAGTCCTGTTCAACCACATCAAAAAAATAGCAACTTTGCAGCATTTTAATAATTGAACGTACGGGTTGCTGGTCGTTTATCACATACCCAGACAATAACCCTTTGACGTTGCTTGTATCAAACTGATCGCTTTTTAAACCTGTTTTTTGTAACAGATCCGATAAAACATCGGAAATATTAAGCTGTGAAAGCTTTCCCTGAATCCAATGTCCTGTCTGCCAATTATGGCAGTCAGTCCACATATCACACAAATTGGGGAAATAAGGAAATGGCCTTGCATCCCACGCCCAGAGAAACATTTTTTCTACCATTTCCGAGCTTTGCCACTTCTTTAGCGTTCCTTCAATTGCAATTTTTTGCGAAAGAAAGCTCACCTCTCCGTTTGAATATCGTGGATATTTGCTCTCTATGCTGCCTTTATCAACAAACACATTTGGCTCATTAGTGCAGCCGTTCATACTGGGAAATCCATACTCAGTAAACCATATTTTTTTCATTTTTGGTTGCCATTTCGTTTTGCTACCACCTGGATTTATGTGAGTTTCACTCCACCATTTTGCTATGTTTTTCCACGCATACCTGCTGTCGTTATACTTTACTCTTTCAGGCTCACCCTTTGAGTAATCATAGAAATAATCATACCCCACTCCACTGCTCCAACCACCCATTACATCTTCCGCAGAATAGCCAAAAGGAGGCTCTGGACCATCAGTCAGTGGAAAATAAGCATCTATGCCAACAACGTCGATGTACTCTGAAGACCACAGTTCATCCATATTATACCAACCATCATATGAATGATATTCGCTCCAATCAGCAGCGTAAGTTACCGTTACTTCTTTTCCAAGCTGAAGTTTTATTCGCTTTGCAAGCTTAACTAGCTCTATAACGGCAGGGTAATTACCTTGTTCATCTCTAATTTTGGTAAGCCGCACAAGTTCAGAACCGATGATAAACCCTTCCACTTTAGTTTGTTTGGCAATGCTTGCATAATGCTCTATAAATTTGTTATATTGATTCTCAAAAAAATCACTTATATCCCCAGGAGTCCCGCTCAATTTTCCTCGCCATTCTTTATTTTCTGTATCAAGCAAGGGCATTGGATAGAGCATCACCTTGTAGCCTCTGCTGCGTAACTCTTCTATATATCTTATCAACGCTGCATCACTAACTGTGCCACCATACCTTGGGTTTCCACTCGCATCTTTTGAAATTAGCTGAGCATTATCTCTGGTTACACCCCCTACTTGCCAATCATCAGGTAATATTGCGGAATCATCTTGAAATTCAACTGCAGGGTATATTTTACAATCTTTAATGTTCAGATCATTCACAAACCAATTGACTACTACCGATACCCACTCAACATTTGGTAAATCTCCCTTTAATTGATCCAAAGAAAGCACTGCATCGCTCTTTTTAGTGTGGTTGTTGTGATTTACCCTTTGCGCCAGTCCATACGGGATATATTGGTTGCTGTTTATTTTCTCTTGCGCGATTTTCTTCTGTATTTTTGTATCATATACAAACTCTCCTGAGCCTGGTATTATATTGATATTCCGAATATTTTCTGCTATTGAAAATCCACTGGGTTTTAATGCAGTTCGCACTTCAAATGTAAATATCGGGACGCGATTGTTATAGTCTGCTAAAGGAAAATTCTTGATAACTATGTAAGATATTCCCCTATAAGCTGGTACATTCTTCTCACCTTCAATTGATGATATGAATGGATCAGGATTTTGGTCTTCTCTGCCGCTGTAAAAAGTATAATCTATTTCATCAAAGCTAAGTGATGTTGTATCTGCCCAGATTCTGTTTAATTTTTCTACTTTCCCCTTGCAGATCGCAATTGCAAGCGTTGCGTAGTAATTATATGTAACGTTCATACCTCTTCCAATTTTGCTTTTGGTGGTTATCGCCTCTTCTTTTATTGGCTGTGACCAAATAATGTTCCCTGCAACACGAGCAGTGCCATAGATAATTGGGATCGTTCTGCCGTAGGTTGAGGTTTGAACTTGCAGATTTTTTAGCCTTGCCCCATGCGTTACTTTTTGCTCGGCGTCAAGGCCAAACATTGCGCTATCTAGCTGCGCACCAAGAAGAGCACCGAGTTCTGAGCCGATAATCCGGCCAATTGGCCCAAAAATGCTGCCTGCTTGACCAAAAATTGATGATAAAATTATTGTGGACATGATAATCCTCCTTTTTATTTCTGGATTCCAGTGCCAAGCACTGGAATGATAATTAATTTGATAAGAAATTCAATAACTTGCAATGAATAATTGAAGTTTTTAATTAAGAAAAGCACATGATGTAGCTATAATTATTGTAAGCAACAATGAAAAAGGGCGGAAGTAAAAATTTGAGTTGACTTTACAATGTTAATCATTAGTATAATTTAATATTATAAAAATGGTATTGAAAATGCAATTTAAAATGTCGGAAGAGAATAGTAAAAGAGTCTTGTCTGGGACAAAGTTGATTGCTAATGTTGGCCAAAACTATCTTGCATCACTGAATAATAGCACTAAACCAACTAGCTCTGGAAAAAAGTTAATCAACGCTTTTTTACTTGTCCCAATCATCATACCCACTGCTATAACAGCATCACTGATTAGTTGTACTTACTTCTTTTTGAATGCTGTAAGTGCTCAAAAAGATGATTCTAAATTATCTAAAGTAATAAAGTTTATAGTTAGATCTCTAATCTATATAGCTGCTGCTGTGGTTTTAATTCCGTGCATTATATTAAATCTAATAATTTCACTGATACCTGGTCTTATTTTTTATTACATTAATAAAGACATGTTTAGTCAAAAAGACATAGAAAATAGTCAAGGTCAAACAGTAAATAAAGTTGAGATAAGTAATGATAAAGAATACAATGAGCGCGTTAAAGAAGAAGTTAATAAGTTAGGGCAACAGGATAATATGGAGCGAAATCAATTGAATGCTGATTTACACCAACCACTAATGAGAAGTGGACTACATAATCAACCAAATATAGAGATAATATCTCGAGTTGTAGAAGGGGAACAAACCGTAAATGAGACTTTTATAGCAAAGAATATAAATAATGATGGTATACGAGATGGTGAAGTGATGATGCGAACAGTTGGAAATGATCGTAACTTCACTGTTTGTAGTGTTGTTACTGGAGATGCTACCAACCGACAAGAAAGCTTTGCTACTGCTATGAAGCTGTCCTGTCAAATTGTTGAAAATGGTGTAGATTTCCAACTTGGCTGCAGTGTGCGCACAGGAGATGACAAATGGCAGGCAATTGAACATCTTAGACAAAGTGAATCAGCGCGAACTTTGCTATCTGGCAATGGTGGAATATTGTCTATAGAGCAGTCTGGTAGCTCACAACGAAAGTAGTAATCACTTCACCAGCGGCAAAGTGATACCATGCTGATTCATATATTTTCCTTTCATATCATCATATGATTTCTCGCATTCACTTTCGCCGCTTAAAAATACGAATTGGCATGCGCCTTCATTAGCGTAAATTTTCGCAGGAAGCGGAGTGGTGTTTGAGAATTCGAGTGTGACATGACCTTCCCATCCAGGTTCTAAGGGAGTAACGTTTACTATAATTCCACATCTTGCGTAAGTTGATTTTCCAACACAAATGACCAGTACATTTCTTGGTATACGAAAATATTCCACTGTGCTTGCAAGCACAAAGCTGTTTGGTGGAATTATGCATACGTCTGTTTCTTTATCTATAAAACTATTCTCAGGGAAATTTTTAGGGTCCACGATGGCTGAATTAACGTTAGTAAAAATCTTAAATTTATTATCCTCTCTTGCATCGTAACCATAAGACGATAGTCCGAAAGATATGACCCCCTTACTGCTTTTGTGATTCACAAAAGGCTCTATCATTCTAAAGTTTTCAGCTTTTTCTCTTATCCATTTATCTGGCATAACTGCCATAACTGTTCCTTGAAGTTATATAATACTTACAATAATATAAAATAAAATTTAAATGTAAACTGTAGCTTTTGTCATGCAATTAAAGCTTTTCAGTTTGATTTTTTATTACAATAATTAGATTTATGTTCTTAGCTAAAAACAATGTTTAGAAATTTTCTCCTGATTTTTGTATTCGTATTATTCACGCCGCTGTCAAATGCTGATGCCAGGAAATACATCAGAATTGTTGGATCCTCAACTGTTTTTCCTTTTATCTCGTTTATAGCCGAGGAGTTCAATCGTGTATTCCCTTTTAAGACTCCAATTGTGGAATCAATAGGAAGTGGATCAGGGTTCAAAATGTTTTGCTCAGGAATAGGGGAAGACACGCCAGACATCACCACTTCATCTCGCCCTATGAAGGAAGTAGAAAGAGAACTATGTAAAAGAAATAAAATTAATGAAGTGATAGAGATCATCATTGGCTATGATGGAATTGTCATTGCAAATTCAAATCAAAGCCATAGATTTGATTTCACAAAGAAGGACTTATTTGAAACTTTATCTGCATATTCTCAAGAAAATGATAAATTAGTAAAAAATAATAAGAAGTTTTGGTCTGATGTAAATCAAGCCTTACCAAAAACAGAAATTGAAATTTATGGTCCACATCAAAATACAGGCACATACGAAACTTTGGTTAATTCTATTATGCTTGATCAATATTCATGCATGAACTCAAGAATTTTCAAAGAGAATTACAAAGATCAGGAAGAAAGAAAGAAAGCATGTGGTAATATAAGGGATGACGGAAGGTATATAGAAGTTGGAATTAATGAAAACATAATAATACAAAAATTGAAAAGTAACAAGAATGCCTTAGGGATATTTAGTTTTAGCTTTTTAATGAGAAATCAAGATAAAATACAAGGGAGCACAATTGCAGGAATTGAGCCAACTTATGAAAATATATCATCAGGAAAATATATATTAGCAAGACCTCTATACCTTTACATAAAGAAAGAACACCTGGATACTGTTGATGGATTCAGAGAATTCATTAAAGAAATTATAGATTCGATCGGTATTGAAGGTGGGTACCTATCTAGGCTTGGTCTAATCCCACTTTCAAGTGAAGATATAAAGAAAGCTTCAGCAAAAGTTTATGATATAACGTGACGGTCTTTTATATTCTTTGTTCTAGCGTCCCAGCGCGGCGCGCTGGGATGACATTATTAACGTTATGCTTTTTGTTGTTGTGTAAACGGTTTTTCTACACTTGGATCTTCTAAAACCTTAGCAATACCAGCACCCATTAATATAACTGCTGCCAAAACTGCTAAAGCCAGTGCAACTGCAGGATACGCTAGCACATAGGCTGCAACAGCACCAGCTACGCATAGTCCAGTAACACCTAGAGCGATCTTCCCTTTGTGTTCACTCCAGAAGGTTGTATCGTTATTTTCTGGGGTTGTGTTGTCAGTAGTAGATTGAGTATTTGCGTTGCCACCATTTACTGGGGTTTGTCCGCCAGTAGACTTAACACCTTTTTGTCCCTTTTCTTTTGAAGGAGCCTTTAGAGTATTGATTATCTCTTCCATGTCTTCTTTCTTTATCCTTGAATCGGGTTGATGGAACTCAGCCCACTTTAATAGAGACATTCCATTTGCCTGTATGTTAACATTAGCCCCTGCTTCTTTTAGAGCCTTGAATCCCCTTAAATTGCCACGCTCAACAGCCTTAACTATTGTATTATTTACATTTTCATCCGCTGCGCTAACATGAGCGTCTACTTTTCCTATTAGAAGATCTACTAGCTCTTTATGTTTAGGATCGCCATATTCCTTTTCAATAGCAATAATCAATGGAGTCAATCCATCTACACCCACTGCATTAACATCAGCCCCTACTTTTATTAGAAAATTTGCCACCTTTGAATCTTCACGGTTAAAAGCAGCTGTTAATAATGTGTGTTTAGATTCTACTCCGTTATTAACAGTAGTAAACACATGATCAAAACTAAATTTCCCTTTTTCCCACTCTTTATATGCATCTGAATCTGATGATAATTTATTTTTTACTGCTTTAATTACGTCATCCTTATTCAGATCGTTGTTAGAACTTATGGAATTTAATGCGTTGTATATTGTTGAAAACTCTTGATACTCCATACTTACCTCCAATAAAAATCTAATTATCACACATATTTACGGGTAAGTCAAATATATTGTTAATAACAGTTAATAAAGGCCAACAAAGTGCTTGACGTTAGAGTAGCTTTTATGGCTTTGTATAGCGAGGAAGTAACTCTATGAAAAATCATCAACGTTTACAAACTTTGCGTTCAATTGTATTTATTGTGGGAATATTCCTATTGTTATTTAGCTTAGCAATGCTTATTCCTGCTATTACTAATAAGTATCTCAGCTACGAATGGAAAAATTTTCTCGCTGGATTCGTAATTACCTGCACATCTGGCGTAACTTTTATTTTACTCGGTAAATTGAGTAGATTGCATGGCATGCCAGCAATTTTTGCGATTACTAGTTGCACCTGGATTGCCTTGTCTCTGTTTGCAGCTATTCCTTTCTATTTTGATAATCTGAGCTATGTTGATGCATTATTCGAAACGATATCTGGCATCACAACCACAGGGGCAACTATATTTAATGATATTGAAAAGCAATCTCCGGGAATATTGCTGTGGAGAGCAATGCTACATGGCATAGGTGGTTTTGGTGTAATCACTTTAGGAATTGCAGTTTTTCCTATGCTCAAGATTCTCAGCCTAAATAATTTACTTTATTCTGAATATTCAGATGCTACCAAAAGGAAGTTGCCGAACACACGAAGCGTAGTGATTCATGTTACAGCAATATATTATGGCCTAATTTTGTTATGCATATTTTCCTATTATCTAGCTGGTATGCCACTGTTTGATGCAATATGTCACGGAATGTCCGCTGTATCAACTGGTGGATTTGCTAACTATAATGATTCTATAGGGCACTATAATAACCCTATGTTAGAAGTCATAACGATCATTTTTATGATTTTGGGTTCTCTGCCTTTTCTTAGCTATTTAAAAATTATAAGACGATTAGACATTTGCTATGATGAGCAGGTCTCTTACTTTTTTAAGATAGCTATTGTTTCATCTTTATTTGCTTGTTTTTGGTTGTATAAAAATGTTGATTTAGGAGTGTCATTATCATTTAGATGCAGCACATTTACCATCACTTCCTTGATTACGTCAACTGGTTATACAATCTGTAATCATATAGATTGGAGTTTCATTTCAGTCTTAGCTTTTTTTCTAACCTTTGTTGGTGGATGTAGCGGTTCTTCAAGTGGTGGTGTCAAAATCTTTCGTTTGATCATTTTTCTAAGATCTATAGAAAATCACTTTCGCCTTTTATTGAACCCAGGCGCAGGCGATAGGGTAAAATTCAATGGAAAAACCCTGGAGAATGATGAAGTTCACTCTGTCTTTATATTTTTTGCAATTTTCATGTTAACGTTTACCATTTCATCAGTAGTGATGTCTTACTTAAGCAATGCAGACTTTATAACTAGCATCAGCTCAGTCTCTGCAACGCTTACAAACTCTGGCCCGGGATTTAGTAATTTAATAGGTCCTTCGAGTAATTATTCCTCTTTCAGTAATGAAGTAAAATTATTTCTATCGTTTTTAATGCTGCTTGGCAGACTTGAAATATTGCCAATCTATTTTTGTATAGGCAATTTATTCTTATTTAATAGAAAGAAATAGTTGGTGAAACTTGATATTATAGCTAAACTGACTTACGACAATTTGAAAAACCGTCATTCCGCTACTTGTTAGCGGAATCTATACCGCGAATAAATCTACAACTGTACGAACATTGCAATATGGCACATAGTAAACGATGTCATTCCAGTCTGGAATCCAGCTTCTATGCAACCTCATCAAAAACATTCATTTAGTGTAAGATCAGCTACTTTCCATACTAGTTTACAAGCAAACTTTTCTGGATCCCAGTGTCAAGCACTGGGATGACATCATAGGGGCTACTCGGATGACACCATCTGCCACGAAAATTGCCTGCAAATTGCAATGTTTGTACAGTTGTGGGCGGTATAGCCATAGATAGTATCAGCTATTTAATAAAAAGATCGTAGCTAAACCAAGAAATATAAGAGCTGAGAGAATATCAGTTGTTGCCGATGTTAGGATTGAAGAAGAAACGGCAGGGTCAGACTTTAAACGGTGAAGCATTATAGGAATGAAAGTTCCGATAAACGTTGCAATAATTGACATCATAATCATGGAGACCACAAAAATCATCTCCACTTTGAAGCTGTGAAATCTTATTGCTAACACTACTAATGAAATAGTAGATAAGATCACCCCGTTTATAAGACCTATTAAAAATTCTTTCATCAGTACTCTTTTTGCATTTTGCTCAGTTAGATATTTTGTTGCGATTGCCCGGATGGTTAGCGTTACTGTTTGGGATCCTGCATTTCCGCTCATTGATGCAATTATCGGCATGATTATTGGCAGTACTATAAAACTTTTTATTACATCATCGAAAAAGCCAACTACTATGGAACACATTGTTGCAGCTAAGAGGTTAAACAGTAACCAAGGTAGCCTTTTAATTATAGTTTTATGTATAGGGGCATTTATATCGGCTTTAGAAGATACACCGCTTATTTTGAGTATATCCTCTTCTGTTTCTTGTTGAACAACTTTTATCACATCTTCAATTAAGATCACACCAATAATTTTACCATTCTTATTTACTACCGGAGCTGATAATAGAGAGTAATCTTTAAATATTCTTGCTACTTCCTCTTGATCTATTCCAGTTTTAATGATTTTTATGTCATGATCCATTATCTCTTTTATTATTGTGTCTCCTGAGTGAGATATTACCTTATTTAAATTAACACTGCCTATAGGCTCTAATTTTGAGTTGATAATGAATATCTGGTAAAATTTTTCTGGTATTTTTTTATAGTTGCACAAAAATTCTGTCAGTTGATTTATTGTCCAATAATATGGAGCTATAACCATATCTTTATGTATCAACCTTCCTGCACTTTCTTCTGGATATGATAGCAACTCCTCTACCGATTTCTGAGTTTTGCTGGGCAAATAGTAAAGTATATTTTCTACAGACTTTCTATCTAAATCTTTCACTATGGTTACTATATCTTCTACATCAAGGAGCATTAGTAACTTTGCTGTATTTTCTATTCCCAATGTTTCTATGATCTCTATTTGTAAATCTGGCTCTACATGCACTAGGGCATCACTTAACAAATGTTGATCGAGGATATTAACTAGTTTCTCCCTGTGATCACTGATTGAAGTAGATAAAAAATAAGCTAACTGAACGCTATCTATCGTTTTTACAATATTACGAACATTTTCTAGCTCATCGTTATCAAGTGACTCTATTAAGTCATCAATAGCCTTTTTGTCTAAACCATAATGAGAACTTATTTTAATATTCATTATTTTACCTTTAAATATACGTGCTTGATTCCGTTGAGCATTAAAGTATAATAAAATTATTTCAAATTAACTACTATATGGTTAAATTTCTATTTTGTTTGCTGTTATTGTTATTGATAGTAAATATATTAAAATCTAAAGTATAATGAAAACTTATTTAGAAATTCTTGAACACTTTCAAGGCTTAAATAAAAGTATTTCTCTTATCAGGGGGTGTCTTTGACATAGAAAAACTAAAGTTGCGTTTTGAAGAGCTTGACTCCCAAGCGTCGAATGATGACCTATGGCAAGATAACCAAAAAGCACAAGAAGTTTTAAAAGAACATTCTAAAATTAAGAATGACGTAGAGTCGTTTTTAAAGCTGGAAAGCGATTACAACGATGCCATCAGCTTAATGAAGTCTGCTATTGATGAAAATGATGAAGAATTTTTCTCCGAAGTTGAAAATGAACTGGTAAAGTTAGAAAAATTAATCAAGTGTAAAGAAACAGAATCCTTATTTACTGGCGAAGCAGATAATAATGACTGCTTTTTAGAAATCCACTCAGGAGCTGGTGGAACAGAGAGCAATGATTGGGCTGAAATGCTCATGCGCATGTATATAAGGTGGGCAGAAATTTATCACAACTTTAAAGTTGAAGTTGTAGAAAAATTAGATGGTGATGCGGTTGGTATAAAGTCTGCAATGATAAAAATCGTTGGAGAAAAAGCTTATGGGTGGGCAAAAAGTGAAAGTGGGATTCACAGGCTGGTTAGAATATCGCCGTTTGATGCAAATGGTAAACGTCATACCAGTTTTGCAAGTGTAGGAGTAACTCCAGTGATAGAGGATTCAATTGATATTGCTGTGGATGAAAAGGATCTAAAGATCGACACCTACCGTGCTTCCGGAGCAGGCGGTCAGCACGTGAACAAGACTGAAAGTGCGGTACGCATTACGCATATTCCAACTGGTGTTATAGTTCAATGCCAAAATGGTCGTTCTCAACACAGAAATAAAGATGAGGCGTTAAAATTACTTAAAGGCCGTTTATACCAAATTGAACTGGAAAAAAAAGAACAGAAAATGGCTGAAGAATATGGTAAAAAATGCGATATAGGCTGGGGCAATCAGATCAGGTCGTACGTTATGCATCCATATCAAATGGTGAAGGATTTAAGAACCGGACATGAAGTGGGTAATATAAATTCTGTTTTTGATGGTAATATAGATTGTTTCATAGTTAGTGTGCTTACTAAGCAAAATTAGACTTTTATAGCTAAAGTAATTTAGGTTTACTTATAATTTGATAAGCCGTCATTCCGCTACTAGTTAGCGCCGCGGCGGTATGACGTAGGGAAACCTTGCTTGGTCAGCTATAGTTCCTTTTTTAAGAAAGTTTTAAATTTCATACTTAGCAATAAGCAATTTTAGGTTTAAATTTATGAAATCAGTTGTTATATACATCAGCAAATACGAATTTAACTGGTGTTATGGACTTAAATAAATTTACCGAAAAAGCAAAAAGTCTAATTCAAAGTGCTCAGATGAAAGCATTGGGAGCTGGGCATCAGATTTTTATGCCTGAGCATTTACTCAAAGTGATGCTTGAAGATGAATCAGGTTTCGTTCAGGATTTGATAAACGCTTGTGGTGGAAATATGCAAAGTATTTCTGATACTGTGGATAGCGCAATAAAAAAGTTGCCAGTAATTGAAGGTCCAGGAAGTGGTGGCCTTCAACTTTCAAGAGAAATAGCAAAAGTTTTTGAAGATTCAATTGGTATTGCTCGGAGGAATAAAGATTCGTTTGTTGCCGTTGAGCGTTTACTGCAGGGCCTCACTGCACAAAAAGATGATACTGTAGGCAAAATTCTGGCAGAAAGTGGTGTTACACCGCAAAAATTAAATTCAGTTATCGCAGAAATGAGGCAAGGTAGCAGTGCAGACTCGCCAAATAGTGAGGAAAAATTGAACGCTGCTAAGAGATATACAAAGGATATTACAGAGCTTGCTATGCGAGGAAAGCTTGATCCTGTAATTGGTCGTGATGAAGAGATCAGAAGAACTATGCAGGTATCACTGAGGCGGACAAAAAATAATCCAGTGCTGATCGGTGAACCTGGAGTTGGAAAAACTGCAATAGTTGAGGGGCTTGCAAATAGAATTGTTGCAAACGATGTACCACTTGGTTTGCGTGATGCAAAGGTCTTAGCCCTCGATCTTGGCGCATTAATTGCTGGAACGAAGTTTAGAGGAGAATTTGAAGAAAGGTTAAAAGCAGTTATTAATGAGCTTTCGAAAGCGGAGGGAAAAGTTATCTTGTTTATAGATGAGCTTCATACTTTAGTTGGAGCAGGAGCAACAAGTGGTGCAATGGATGCTTCAAATTTGCTAAAGCCTGCTCTTGCGCGTGGAGAAATTCGCTGTATAGGGGCCACAACTTTAGATGAATATCGTGAACATATAGAAAAAGATCCTGCACTTGCAAGGCGTTTCCAGCCCGTGTTTATTTCTCAACCAACTGAAACTGATACCATTTCAATACTGAGGGGTTTGAAGGAAAGATATGAGGTGCATCATGGTATAAGAATTACAGATGGTGCAATAATTGCTGCTGCAACGTTGTCCAATAGATATATAACAGATAGGTTTTTACCTGATAAAGCAATTGATTTGATTGATGAAGCAGCAAGCAGGGTGAGAATTGAAATGGATAGCAAGCCTGAAGTTATTGATGAACTTGAGAGAAAGATTATACAGCTAAAAATTGAGTCAGAGGCTTTGAAAAAAGAAAGTGATGAAAATTCTAAACAGCGTTTAAAAAAGATAAATGAAGAGATCGAAAATCTAAACAGTAAATTTGCTGACTTGAACAGCAAATGGCAGATGGAAAAGAATAAAATAGCTAGAATACAAGAACCAGCCGAAAAATTAGATAACGCTAGAAAAGAGTTGGAATTAGTTCAGCGTAGTGGGAATTTGGGAAGAGCAGGAGAGCTGATGTATGGTGTGATTCCTCAGCTTGAGAATGAATTAAAAAATCAGGAAAAGGTTACTGATAGTTTCTTAAAGAAAGAAGTGACTGGAGATGATATTGCAAACATTGTTTCAAAGTGGACGGGAATTCCAGTTGATAACATGATGCACAGCGAAAAGGAAAAACTTCTTAACATGGAGAATGAAATAGGAAAAAGAGTAATAGGGCAAAAAGGCGCGATAGAAGCAATAAGTAATGCAGTTAGGCGCTCTCGCTCTGGTGTGCAAGATACTAATCGACCTTTCGGTTCATTTTTATTCTTAGGCCCAACCGGGGTTGGTAAAACGGAACTGGCAAAAGCCCTTGCTGAATTTCTGTTTGACGATCAATCAGCGCTTTTGCGTTTTGATATGTCAGAATATATGGAAAAACATTCTGTTTCAAAGCTAATTGGCGCGCCTCCAGGGTATGTTGGCTATGAGCAGGGTGGCAGATTAACCGAAGCAGTAAGAAGAAGGCCATATCAGGTTATTCTGTTTGATGAAATAGAGAAGGCAAATCCAGATATATTTAATCTATTGCTGCAAATCTTGGATGAGGGAAGACTCACTGATAGTCATGGCAAATTAATTGATTTTCGCAATACCATACTGATTTTAACTTCTAACCTTGGCGCTGAGATAATGCTTAAAGGAGCAAAAGAAAATAGCTCTCTTGAAAAGCCCTCTGTCATGCAAGTAGCTGACACTGGGATCCAGGAAAAAAAGTGGATTCCAGCGTCACGCACTGGAATGACACCAGAGAGATCAAATGAAGTGATGCAAATAGTTAAATCAACATTTCGTCCAGAATTTTTAAACAGGCTGGATGAAATTATTATATTTCACAGTTTAACCAGAGATGACATCTATAAAATTATAGATGTTCAATTTTCTTATTTACAAAAAACACTTGCTAAGCGTAAACTGAGTATAAGTTTGTCGCAGGAAGCTAAAGAACTAATAGCACAAACTGGCTATGACCCTGAATATGGAGCAAGGCCCTTAAAAAGGGTTATACAAGAGTGTATTCAAAATAATTTAGCTAAATTAGTTTTATCAGGGGAAGTAGTAGAAAATGATGAGCTAATAGTGTACGCTCTTGATAATGAAATCTTAGTTAAAAAGGTTTAAGTTCACTGTGTATTTTTGTTAAAAAAAATGTGTATAGATCATAATGTTGACACTGAGTCTTTATTTAAGTTAGCTGATCAAGAAAATAAGCAAGATAAAGAAAAAATTAAAAAATTTATTAAGTATTTTTATAGTTTTGTTTATAAAAGCGACCTAAAAGCCAATGATAAGTTTTTGCTATATATTGTAAACGATGCTTACAATTTTGTTTCTCAAAAAGAGAAAGATGAAAGTAAGTTAGTAGTAAGCAATATAGATGATATACCAGGAATAGAAGGCGATTTTACCACGATTAAGATAACAAACGATGATATGCCATTTTTGGTTGACTCCGTTATTGCAACTATTAAGTCGCACGATTTAACCATATGCTATTACAGCAACAGCATAATTAACATTAAAAGAAAAGATGGCCTAATAGACGAGATTTACTCTTTGGAAGAAAGCAATGGAATCAAAGAGTCAGTCATATATGTAATTATCAAAGGTATAAGTGACAGTTTTGTTGATACATTAAAAGAATCTCTACAGAAAACGCTGAAAGCGGTCAATTGCGTTGTGAAAGATTGGCACTTAATGCTTAAGAAACTTGATGAAGCAAAAAGTCTTCTTTTTGCCGTCGAGCAGCCAGCGCTTGATGCTGGAGTGACACCAGGAAAGGATTTCTTAGATTGGCTAAAAAACAATAATTTTGTATTTCTAGGTTATCAAGAATATATTGCTGGTAAAGATGAAAAACTCATCTGTGATAGCAAAAAGGACCTTGGCCTGATGAGAGTAGGTCAAAGTACGTTGATTCCTTCTGTAAACCTTGATTCCCTATACATATTGAGATCAGATCTAATCTCAATAGTCCATCGGCGTACATACATGAATTGTATAGGAGTAAAAGAATTTGATGACCAGGGTAATGTAGTAAAGGAACGGCGTTTTTTCGGGCTATTTACTTCTGTAGCGGAGGTCCAAGATATTCGAACTATTCCAATAATAAAAGATAAAGTTAAAGTTATAGAAAAAAATGCAGGATTTGTAACCGGGGGCCACAACAATAAAGCTTTGATTTCTATTTTGCAAGTGTTCTCTTGTGATGAATTATTCCAATCAAATGAAGACGAATTATTTAAAATTTGCATTTCGATCATGTCTCTTGCGATTAGGCCAAGGGTCAGATTATTTTTAAGAAGAGTCGGGGATTTTATTAGTTGCATAGTGCTGATACCGATGCGTTATGCTAGCGCTAGGCTAATGTTCAAGATACGTGACATATTGAAGGATGAGACAAGTGCAGGAAGTTCAGATATTTATAACAATCACATTATCAATGAATATGATTTGATGAAATTGCATGTAGTGCTAAAGACCAAAAATGCTAGCGTTCTTGATGATGAAGTTTTGCGTATCGAAAACAAATTAAGAAACATTACAGAAAAGTGGGAAGATCGTTTTATAGACAATTTATACAATACTTTTAGCACTGTTGAGGATATATTCATCCGTTATTGCAAGGCATTTCCAATAAGCTATCAAGAGAGTTTCGAACCTCATGACGCATATTACGATATGAAAAAATTGGAGATAGTGAGGAAGAAAGGAGTTAGCGAGGACGATTTAAGACTTACTCGTGATAATCTTAATTATCAATTAAAGGTTTATGCTCCAAACAATGGAGGCCTTGAATTATCGAAGATATTAAGGATCACTAAGAATTTGGGAGCTAAAATTCTATCTCATAATGGCTATTACATAGAAATTAACGGCGGAATATGGATACATCATTTTGTGTTGTCAAGAGTCGATGAATTAATAGACAACATTACTCTAAAAGAGCAATTTGAAATAACACTCGCGAAAGGGTTTAGCAAGGAAATTAAAAATGACTATTTCAATAGTTTGATCATTATTGCTGGGCTCAAGTGGAAGGAAGTGCTTCTGATTAGAGCGCTAAGTGCCTATCTAAAGCAGACGTCATTTAACTACAACCCAGAATATATCCAAAAGGTAGTCTCAGAGTATCCAAAAGTAGTAAAGTATTTGATACAACTATTTCATGCAAGATTTGATCCTAACATAGACATTGATAGAGCAGAAACTACGGACATTGTCAGAGAAAAAATTGAGGAACTTCTAAAAGAGGTCAGCAATGTTTCACATGATTACGTTTTGCGCTCGATATTTAACTTGATAATGGCTATTTTAAGGACCAGTTATTATCAAGACGATAAACCATATTTATCTACAAAATTTGACTCAAGTAAAATAAATGGTTTGCCTGATCCTCGTCCGTATCGCGAATTGTATATTTATTCAAACCTTTTTGAGGGAATACATCTAAGAGGAGGGAAATTAGCCCGTGGTGGCTTAAGGTGGTCGGATAGGACGGAAGATTTTCGCACTGAAGTTTTGGGGCTCATGAAAGCTCAGATGACAAAAAATGCGGTTATTGTCCCTGTTGGTGCAAAGGGGGGATTTGTAATAAAGCAAGCTTATAAAGATAAGAATATTTTAAGAGAGAAAAGTGTTGAGTGCTATAAGAGTTTTATTAGAGGAATGCTTGATATTACTGATAACGTGGTTGATGGTGAAATAATTCCACCAGAGAATGTGATTAGGTATGATGAAGACGATCCATACTTGGTAGTTGCAGCAGATAAAGGCACTGCTTCATTTTCTGATTATGCCAACCAGATAGCCTCTGAATACAATTTTTGGCTTGGCGATGCATTTGCATCTGGTGGATCAGCAGGTTATGATCACAAAAAAATGGGTATTACAGCCAGAGGTGCATGGATTGCAGCACAGAGGCATTTTTGGAAAATGAATAAGGATATTTACCAAGATGTAACTGTCGTTGGAATCGGAGATATGGCTGGTGATCTGTTTGGTAACGGTATGTTGCTTTCAAAGAACATACGTTTAATCGGTGCATTTAATCATATGCACATTTTCGTTGATCCAAATCCTAGTGCAGAAAAAAGCTTTGTGGAACGTAAGCGACTCTTTGAGCTACCATTTTCAACATGGATGGACTACAGCAAAGATCTGATTTCTCAGGGTGGTGGAGTGTTTGAGCGTAGTAGTAAGTCCATAAGCATTTCCCAAGAAATGAAGCAGTCTTTTGGTATAAAAGAAGATACATTATCTCCAAGTAGCTTGATAAAATATTTATTGAAAGCGGAAGTAGATTTTATATGGAATGGAGGAATTGGAACATTTGTTAAGGCAAAAAGTGAAACTCATGGAATGGTTGGTGACAAAGCAAACGATGAATTAAGGGAGGATGGTAAGGACATTAGAGCATCTATGTTTATAGAGGGAGGGAATCTCGGTTGCACTCAACTTGGAAGGATAGAATATGCTGAAAGAGGCGGATATATTAATGCAGATTTTGTTGATAATTCAGCTGGTGTTATATGTTCTGATTTAGAAGTGAATATTAAGATCGCATTTGTTTCGGCTATGAAGGAAAATAGTCTTTCTTTAGAAAAAAGGAATGAAATACTTGCCAGCATGATCGATGAAGTTGCATCTAAGGTGCTTGAAGATCATAATAGGATTGAAACAAAAGCATTGCTTCTTGAGTGTTTGCAAGCTAAAGAGAGATTGGAGCAGCATCATAGATTAATTCTTAATCTTGAAAAACCTGGGCTTTTAAATCGTGGTATAGAATTTCTTCCAAATGATGAAGAAATAGCAAAAATGTTAGCAGAACCAATAGGTCTAAATTCCCCTCAGCTTTCTGTATTAATGTCTTATGCTAGAACAAGTATAAAGAACGAGATTATACATTCTGATATACCAGAAAAAGACTTTTCATCTGAGGTGTATTTGTTAAGTTATTTTCCTCAAAAAATGATTAGTCAATTTAAAGACTACATATTAAAGCATCAGCTTAGTAGAGAAATTATTTCTACTTGTATTGCTAATAACATTGTAAATAGGATGGGATGTGTATTCATCAATAATTTAGTTGAGAATGCTGGAATTAGCATGAACGAGGCGGTTAACATATATATTGTGATAAATCGCTTATATAATCTGGATACTCTATGGAACGAAATTGATGAGTTAGATGGAAAGATAGACATTGATTCATATTTGGAAATAGTTAAGAACGTACAAAAATTTATTGGCAGAGTATCATTTTGGCTAGCGAGAAGTTTTGATAAGTTTGGTTTGATAGAGTTAAGTGATGTCATAAAGTTTCATGATGTAATTGAAACTTTAGGTAAGAATTTGACTGGGATTTTAGACAAACGGCTACTAAAAACTTACGGTTGTAAACTAGATTCTTTATTGAAACTTAAAATAAGTGAAAACCTGGCAAGAAAAGTTGCTAACTTGTGTGTTCTCACTTATGCACTGGATGTCATATCTATTTCTGAACAAACATCTACACCTATACTTACTGTTGGTAAAATATACTTTGAATTAAAATCATTGTTGAAATTTGATCTTATCAGAGAAATTGCTATTAAAATGAAGGGTGTCTCTTCTTATTGGGACCGCAGCTTAATTAATGATTCATTGGATGATTTAAGTAACTATCACCACAAGCTGACTGTTAAAGTTATAAAATCTACTGATAACACTGAAGATAATGTTAAAGTCTGGGTTTATAATGACAAAGATTACATAGAACGCTATAGTAGTTTTTTGGATGAGATGATTGCTTCTAAACTTGATTTAAGTAAATTAATACTTATAATCAGGAGAATTAAAGTACTGGCTTTATAGGAAAATGTTTAATATAGGATTTGCAGAAATTTTAGTTGTAGCACTAGTCAGTATAATTGTTCTTGATAAAAATAAGGTACCTGTATTTATTGATTTTATTAAGACTATATATAGGTATTTTACAATTGTAAAGTTAAAAGCTAGGAGGTTATTGAAGGATGCCGGAATTGAAGACTTATATAAAGAATGTAATGCTGAGAAAGTAAATTACATAATTGGTAAAAATGGTAAGCTTTATCCTACTTATGATATAGATAATACATCTAAAAATAATGACAGCAAAGATTCTGGTAGTAGATGATGTACTATCTAATGTCAAGCTTTTAGAAGCTCGACTAAAAGCAGAGTACTATACGGTTATCGTAGCTCATGATGGTGAAGAAGCTATAGATTTAGTAGCAAAGCAGCAGCCTGATATTATATTACTTGATATCATGATGCCAAAGATGAATGGCTTTGAAGTTTGTAAGGAGCTAAAAAATGATCCCTTAACGACCCATATTCCAATAATTATGGTAACTGCACTGCATGACACTCACAATAGAGTGCAAGGCATTAATGCTGGCGCGGATGATTTTCTGACTAAACCAATAAACGAAACTGCTTTATCTGCGAGAATTAAGTCTCTCACACGCTTAAAGATGATTATCGATGAATTGCGTTTGAGAGGAGAAACTAACGCTGAGATTGGTGGAGTAGCAGGAAGTAGTATTATGGATTATTCCAATCAGATCTTTGATGCTAACATACTTGTTGTAGATGAAGATGTCTTTCAAGCAGAGCAGATATATAATGTACTAAAGCAACGCTTTAGGTCAATTAAAATACTGAGTGATCCAATAGAGGCATTAAAGGTTGGTATTAAGGATAATTACGACTTGATCATTTCTGATATGCAGTTTTCAAAAACTGACGGCTTGCGTTTGCGTTCTGGGTTTCGTAGTAAGGTGGAAACACGTTATACACCAATTCTAATTCTTTCTGAGGATTATGATAAAAACAATTTAGTAAAAGCACTTGATGTAGGTGCTAATGATTATTTAACAGTACCTTTGGATGAGGGCGAGTTAATAGCAAGGGTTAATTCGCAAGTAAAACGCAAAAGATATCAAGATGCCTTGAGAATGAATTTATTTAATAATGCGGAAATGTCTATAAAGGACCCATTAACTAACTGTTATAATAGAAGATATTTTGATGCACACTTAAGAAACATTGTTAAGGACTCTGTGGAAAAGGATAGAAGGTTGTCTCTTATGATACTTGATATAGACTATTTTAAGATGGTGAATGACAGTTTTGGGCATAGTGTTGGAGATGAACTTTTAAAGCAAATACAGAAAAGAATTTCTGAAAATATCAGAGTGACAGATTTACTAGCTAGATTTGGTGGTGAGGAATTTGTTGTTGTAATGCCAGATACCGATACATCAGATGCGTATACTATTGCGGAGAGAATACGAAAAATTATTGCTAAAAAACCTTTTATACCTGCGGATAAAAATACAACCCACGATGTAACTGTGAGCATTGGAATTGCAGAAATGCAAGAATCTGACCTTGACAATATTAAAGAATTTATAGTACGTGCCGACAAATATTTATATAAAGCAAAAAACAGTGGTAGAAATAGAGTGATTGCTAGCTAAATCTCTGAAATTAGACATATAGCTAAAGCAATGTATGTTTACAGATAGTGCAATTGTACTAATAGACTTCTCTCAAAATTGTTAGAGGGAGTGTAAGACGAAGTATTTGAAAGCATGAAATATAAGGGGCGTGACGGTTCCTCTTCTCTGTGTGTCTTTAATATCACTACTTTGATATTTATAAAGACTTGTTCTTAACATATAAGGGGTATGACGCAAATTATATGGTCGAGGCTGCAGGAGCTGTAAATGCCGAGCCAGTAATCCCACCACGTTCCAATAGGAAAACACCGAGAGAGAACGATAAAGAATTGTATAAAGAGAGAAACTTAATCGAAAGGATGTTCAACAAAATCAAGCACTTCCGCAGAGTTGCTACACGCTACGACAAATTGGCCATAGCTTTTCTGTCGGGAATGTTCAAAAAAGTGTGTCAAACCGCATTTTTAGTTCAACTCAATTTTCAATCTATCCGGAAAGAAAATATCAAGTTGAGACATAGTTAAAGCCCAATTAGGTATAGCCATAGTCCAATTTTGCTCTGCCTTTTTTATAGCACAATATACCTGTTTGTACAAGCTGGTAAATGAACCCTTGGTTTTAGTGAATTTTCTGATCTGTCTATGTAGCCCCTCAATAGGATTGGTAGTATAAATTAGCCTCCTGACTGGGCCAGAATACTTGAAATAGCCGGATAAGTTTTCCCAATTATTCTGCCAGGATTTTATGACTAGTGGATATTTTTCTCCCCATTTTTCTTCCAACTCAAGCAGATAATTTTCAGCAATTTCTCTACTTGAAGCCTGATATACTTTTTTCAAATCACTCATGAAAATCTTCACATCTTTGCTAGATACATATTTC
>CACPSE010000007.1:0-32074 GCA_902636535.1 uncultured Wolbachia sp.
ATTTTTTTACACTTTACACAATTTAAGGTGAAAAATGGATCATTTGAAACCCTTTCGCTTATCTCTCAACCATTTTCTGCCGCTCCGCTGAACGGATACGTTCGTACAGTTATGTGCTTGACACTGGGATCCAGATTGGGCACTAAGTTGATAAACACGAAAGCCTTTACAACGTTTTTGATGGAACTGTGTGAAAGGACTGGATCCCAGTGTCTGGGCACTGGGATGACACCCTCCTGGTAGACAATGTTCATACAGCTATGTGTCAGCTACTCGAATGACACCCTGTGTTTGCTGGCTATAATTACTAAGAATTTTTATTTAATTTAACTGCATCTTTTGCCTTATCCAATAACCCATTAATAAAACCAATTTCGCTTGGTTTATCAAGTAAATCAGATGCAATGTTAGTATATTCATTAATGACAACTGGAACTGGTGTATCGCAATTAATCAACTCACATATTGCAACACGCAAAATAGATAAGCTTATAAGATTTAACCGTGAAAGGGACCAGCTTGGGTGTAAATAAGACTCTATTATTTTATCATATTCTTCACTGCTTTTTATAACCTTATATAACAAGTTTTCTAAGAACTGATGTTCAAATTCTTCACATTCAAATATATCTCTCAACTTACTTATGTAGTCCTTAAGCTCACAATTTTCCAGTTTAAAAGTGCTTTTGTTGTAACCTACGAAAATATTTGAATAAGCAATTTGTACAGCAAGAAATCTTGCCGTGCTTCTTTTTATGCGCCCCTTTTTATCTACTGGTTTTTCCTCCATTATTTTAATTTATTGTGTAAATCTATCATACGCAAAACAGTTGAGGCTGCATGGCCACCAACGCTCTTTTTGTTTTTGTCAGCTCTAACTAGTGCTTTATCTTTGCTGTCAGCGGTAATTACGCCCATACCAAGGGGCATTGCATAATGCATACCAACTGCATTTAAGCCTTCAATTACTCCTTTACAAACATATTGATAGTGATCGGTTTCACCGCGAATCACGCACCCAAGAGCTAAATAACCGTCATAATTAGCATTCTTGCTTTTGACTGCAAAAAGAATTGTAGCTGGTATCTCAAATGCACCAGGAACTTCAATTATCTCATAATCAACATTATTTCCTTTGAATTTATCAATTGCACCCTCAAGCAAAAGGTTCGCTATTTCAGTATAATAAATTGAATTAACTATTAGTATTTTCGACATTCACTACCACTTTTTTCGTTAAAAACAACTTTATTAATGATTGTTGAATTAGAGTTATAATATTACTAAATATCCAATATATTACCAGGCCGGCAGGAAAAGAAGAAAAAATAAAGACAGAAATGTAAGGTAAAAACTTCATAGCATTTACTTGAATATCATCTTTACTGGTTTCACTTAGCTTCTGCTGAATTATCATGGTGGCACCGAAAATTATAGGTAAAATGCCTATAGAAATAGGAAAGTTATAATTAAACAACCCAAATAATGTAAAGATGTTCGTTGGGTCAGGAGCTGAAAGATCCTTAATCCATAAAAAAAAGGAGCATGCCTCATCTCTATAGTAACAAATAATACTTTATATAAAGCAAAAAATACCGGTATTTGTATTAGCATAGGAAGAGTGCTTGACATTGGATTTACATTATTTTTCTTGTATAATACAATTTTTTCTTTATGCTGCTTTAAACTATCATTTTTATATAGTTCTTTTATACGAGTTACTTCAGGCTGCAGGCTTTTTACCTTAAACATCGAAATATATGATCTAGTAGATAAGGGAAGCATCAAAAGTTTGATTACTAAAGTCAGCAATAATATTGCTAAGCCAAAATTCTTTAAAACGAAGTTAAAGTATTCAAGCAGTAAAAACACTGGTTTAGTTATAAAGTAAAGAACACCAAAATCTACAGCTTTATCAAATAAAGGTATATTGAGAGTATCCTTATAAGAATCCAGTAAATTCAACTTTTTTGCTCCAGCAAAAAAATAATTCACATTAGAAACGCTTGCACCAGGAAGTATGCTCTTGTAAGGTTTGACAAAATCTACTTGGAATTTATCAGTATTATTAACGTTCGTGTGTTTAATGCTTACATTTATTTTATCGGATTTCTCAGGTATGATAGCTGTAAACCAATATTTATCAGCAAAACCAAACCAATTTTTTTCACTCGTGCTTGCTTTTATTAAATGTTTCTTAGAGACATCCTTATATGTCCACTCCTCTAGTTTATTATCAAATGCACCCAGTACTCCTTCATGGGACATCCAATAAGATTCGTTGATATTGTCACGTTTACGGTTAATTTTACCATAAGGAACCAAAACTACATTATCTTTTGTGTTATTTTCAACAATCTGCTCAATTTTAAACATGTAGTTATCGTCAAGGCTAATTTTCATTTTAAACACAATGCCATTCTCATTGTTCCAAAATAAATTAACTACTTTTTGATTAGTCAGTTCAGCCCCATCAGCTTGCCAGACTGTCTTAGAATCTGGAACTTTAATCTTTTTATTCGGATCGAGCCACCCAAATTCTGCGAAATATACATCTTTTGATTCTGCAGGTGACAGTAACACCACTTGTGGAGAAGAAGAATTCGGTTCTAAGTGGTAATTAGTTAAAATTAAGTCATCAAACCTTGCACCTTTCAGAGAAATTGATCCTTTAATCATGTTATTGGTTAAACTAACCCTCTGTTCTCGAGTAGAATTAATAATTTCAGAACGATTTTGGTGTATTATAGGAGCAAGGTCGTTAAAAGATTCGATATGTTCAATATTTTCAATCAATGGCTGATTTTGGTTTGCACTAAAAAAATTATCATAAATAATACGCCAAGATACCATGATCAACATGGAAAGGATAGCTGCTAAAATTAAACTTTTTGCTTCTGACATGAAATTAAATCAAACATATCTTCTTAAAGTGTATACTAAATATTGTACTAAAACAATGAAATTTACTTATTTTTAATAATAACTTTTAACGCTGATCTTTAAAATTTATTTTAATAGCTTCAAATTTTAACAATATGAACGCGGTGAAAAATCTAGTTATTTGGTTGCTAATAATAGCCACTACTGCAATGCTTATTGATTCACAAAGGGACAAACTAAGCGACAGATTTCTCAGTACTTTTTTACCATATAAAGGAAGAATTCAAAATAGCGGTCAGAATAGTGGAAGTATTGAATTTACGAAGTCATATGATGGACACTTTTATATTCAGGCTCAAGTCAATGATCGCAATATAACGTCTTTGCTTGATACTGGAGCAACCGATATTGTTCTATCACAAAAAGACGCATTACATGCTGGTATTAACTTACAAAATGTTCAGGATTTTAAAATATATGAAACTGCGAAAGGTCAAATAAAAGCTGGAGTGGTTCAAATACCTCAAGTTAAAATAGGAAATTTTTTGATTAATGATGTACAGGCAAGCGTTAACACTCATTCTATGTCTCATTCACTACTTGGAATGAGCTTTTTAAGGTATTTTCATTTCACTATAAGAGATAATAAGTTGATATTATACCGCGACTAAACACTTCTACAATCTACTTATCAAAGCTCTGTAGGTTAATATAGGAGCAGAAATAAATATTGCAGAACAAGTGCCAATCAAAATACCAAAAAAAATGATCAAGCTGAAGTCTTTCACTGCATCTGTGCAGATTAATGCCAAAGGAAGAGCAGCAAGAAGGGTTGTACCCGAGGTTAATATAGTGCGAAATAATGTAGCGTTGATACTTGCATCTACTATCTCACTCATCCGCCCACTTTTACCACTCTTGCAATACTCTCGAATCCGATCGTATATAATTACTGAGTTATTGATTGAATAACCAATGACAGTGAGAAGAGCTGCAACTGATGAAATATTAAACTCAATGCCAGTTAGGCTAATAAAACCAACAGTTAAAATCACGTCATGAATCAGTGCTGTTATTCCACTGAATCCACATTGCCAATTAAATCTAAACCAAACGTAAAAAAATATTCCAACAATTGCGATCAACATGGATAACATTCCTTCAAATATTTGTGTTGAGCTTATTTGTGGGCCAACATAGTCTATTTTACGATAGCTTATTGAGCTCCCCAGCTTTTCTTCTAGTATGCTTTTTATCTTTTTGATTTTATTTTCGTCTCCCTCATCTTTAAAACGCATGACTAAATTATCACCCGCTTTTGAACTCTGCACTGTAAAACCATTTTCTTTTAATGCATCGAGAATAGAGTGATTCTCATCTGAAGATTTTATCTCTATCAAAATTCCGCCTGCAAAGTCTATGCCTAAGTTCACTCCACGCAGCACAACAGTGAATATTGAAAAGATGATAAGAATAATGCTAATTAATGCAGTCAAATCCCTATATTTACTAAACTTGATATCGAGGTTATCTGGAATGAGTCTAAGTGCCATGCTATTTACTTAAACTTGAATTTTATATACTTTTTAAAAAATTCACTAGTTTATTCTGTGGTTGAACTTCTCTGTCATCCGAGTAGCTGACACTGGTTCGTTCTATAATGGTGTCATCCCAGTGCTCGACACTGGGATCCAGAAAAATTGATTGTGCACTGAATTGGTGAGTGTAAAATTCTACGTCATACCGCCGCGGTATCTCTTAGCCGCTAACAAGCAGCGGGATGACGAATATACCGCCACGAACCGTCATACCGCCGCGGTATCTCCTTAGCATAGATCCCGCTAACAAGTAGCGGGATGACGATTGTCGGTGAACCTAAGTTACTTTAGCTATAAACATTAAGAAATTTACCAAACGAAAAAAAAGGCAAAAGAAGCCCCATGGTTAACTAGTTATTTATATGTACTTCAAAATATTGGCGTTTTTTTATTCTAAACGCTTAATAACCGCGATTCAGCCGCTTTTAAATGCGACTAACCTAAATTATAAACATTAAGAAATTTACTAAGTGGAAAAAAAGGCAAAGAAACCCTAGGGTAGCTAGTATTCAAATTCTCCCTTGTCTATTTGACGTCTTTTGCTGTCTTAAACGCTTTATAAGCGCGTTTCGGCTTGTATAGGTAGAAACCTAAAAGTTTTATAAAGACATGAGGTGCACATAGTGCGAAAAATTAAGCATGATTTACGCCAAATACATTAAGTTTTTTTGTCATTAATCCACTGCAGAGATTGCGAAGATAAATAATTAGCTTCAGTTTTATGATAAGGGGGCTGGCGAAGCTTGTCAAGCAGCTTTTTCGTTATAGTATAAAGGAGTCCTATGAAAATCTTCTCAATAAAGGAAAAGCGGCAAGGAGCGAACCAAAAGCGATGAGAAACGATCCAAGCCAGATTATAGACATTCCAGGCTTATAGTGCACTTTAGCTGCAATTTTGCTCTTACTCTTATCAATCTCTCCAATTACAACATAAATATCAGAAAGCAAATTGTGGTAGATACTGCTTTCAACATTTTTTTGACCTTCTGCAAGGTAAAATCTATATTCAGGAGTTACTTCACCCAATATCTTGTTATTCAGCAAATTCCTGATATCCATTGTACCCCTCACTGCATGGAAATTTTTTTCTTTTATTAGCTCAATATTTCGTAAAGTAACTTTAAATTTATTGACTGTTATGCTATCCCCTATTTTTAAGTAATTTTCTTTTTTCTCCTGCCAACCAACTGAATAAGCTATACCAAGCACTAGAATTGCCCCTCCAGCATGAGCAAGCATCATTGCATAGTAGGATTTAGAAACTCTTCTTGCTAATAAAATTGATTCACCAAATGCTACCTTAAATAAACAAATTCTTTTACTATATGCTTCTAAAACAAAGATTAATAATGCTATGGAGATAGTAATTGATAGCACAATCATTAGCTCCATGTGAAAGATAAACGGCAAAATAGCTGCAGCACTGCAGAATGAAAATCTATATTCGTGGAATATTGGCAATAGACTATTTCCCTGCCAACGGCAGTATTGCCCGATTATGGTGAGCACTAGAATAGTGAGTGCAATAGGATTAAGTAAAGAATTGTAATATGGTGCTCCAACTGAAATTAATTCACCGGTTAAATACTCAAGCACTGTAGGGTATAAAGTGCCAACGAACACGATGAAAAAGGCAGTGATGAATAATAAATTGTTCATCAGCATCATCGTAAGGCGTGAAAAGAATCTTCTACCCTCTGTCACTTGAGTAGCAGATTTCTTTTCAGATTCCAATGTCGAGTACTGGAAAGATGTGTGATTCTTTCTCGTAAACACTACAAATATTACTAAGCTACTGACTGTAATTACACCAAGTAGAGCTAATATATATAGTCCATACCTTGAGTCATCTGCAAACGTGTGCACTGAGGTGAGTATTCCTGAGCGGACTAGAAATGTTCCAGTTACACTCAATATAAAAGTTGTAAGCGTAAGTAAAATAGCGAAATTCCTTAAAGTATTGAAATTTCGTACAACGAGCAACAAATGTGTCAGCGCCACTGCAATTAGCCACGGCATCAAAGAAACGTTTTCCACTGGATCCCAAAACCAAAATCCACTCCACCCAAGTTCGCGATATGCCCACCAGCTACCCAAGCTGATGCCCAAAGTGAGCAGCGACCAAGAAATAAGTACCCAAGGCCTGACAATTTTAGCCCAAACATTTCCTTCAGTATTTGCAATTAATCCAGCTATAGAGAGCGAAAAAGGAACGCTAAATCCAAGGTACCCCAAATATAATATTGGTGGGTGAATAGCAAGACCTATATCTTGCAATATCGGATTAAAACCCAACCCATCTGTTTCAATGCCTGGCATTTTAGTGAAGGGGCTGGATTCAAGCAAAGTGAACAGTAAAAAACAAAAGCAAATCAAGCCTTGGGTGATCAAGGATACTTTCTTCAATTTACTGTCGTTATCAGTAAAAATACCCATCAGAAATAGGTAAAAGGTAAGCACTAAGGTCCAAAGCAACATGGACCCTTCTTTATTTCCCCAAACACCACAAATCTTATAGATCAAAGGTTTTGTTGTGTGTGAGTGGTAATATACGTTTTCGAGTGAGAAATCATTTGTAATGTGGCAGTAGATCAAAATAGCCATTGACGCTGATACACAAAAAAATATGGCAGTGGTAATAAACCGACAAGAACTAAGCGGTAAAAACAAATATGTCAAAGACAGTAAGCAGGCTATGAGTAGCAATATATTCCCAAGTTCAGGCATAAAAAATTATAGTTTTTATATAAACAATATTACTGATGACAAGTTAGAAGTTAAAGTATTAATTGACGCTTGCTATTGATGCTAGCCCGTAGTTAGCTGTCTGGCATTAATTAAAAATTAAATATTAAGTCTTTATACTTTTATAGATAGCGTTAATATTGAGGTAACATTGTGGGTACAACTAAGATTAGTAAATTTCCATTTAATATAAAAGGTAAAGTGGCAAAACAACATGCCGAACCAGTAATCGAAAAAAATCTCTATACTATTTTAGGATTCAAAAGTAGAGAAGATTTTGAAAATAAGACAAGTAAGTTTGTTAATAAAGAAATTTGGCAATTATTTATCGGTTGTTTTGCAAAGGAAATAGACTATGCAGCAACCGAAAAAGTTGTAAAAAGCATCGTTTGTAACATTGCAAAGAGTGATCGCGGTGATGCTTGTACCAAAGCTGAACGTCTAATATTAAATGAAAAACAAGGTGATAAAAAGAGAGAAAAAGCGATTAGAGAAGCTATTAGTATTTTGAGAAAAATCAATCCAGAAAAAGCCTTTAATGAACTTTCAGTAATAAAAAAACAAGCTGAAGATTTTTTACAAACCGATTTTTATAAAGCTCAGAGTAAACCACTTCAAGGATTTGCTCCATCTGGTGGACAGCTCTTTGCGGAAGTTCTAAAATATATGGAAACACTAGAAAAATTAGCTGAAGTTAAAAAGGAAGAGCTAGTTAAAGATTTCTTGTTAAATCATGTTAGTTCATTGAATAAAAAGTATCCTAAATCACGAGGCAAAAGGGAAGATGCTATAACAATACTATCAAGTGATGAGTTGAAGAATTTTTACAATAAAGGTGTAAAAGAAGGAATATTACAACCAATGGTATCTTATAAAGAATGCAGAAACCTGTATGACAAAATGAACCAGATGAAAAATGAGTCCAAAAGTATAATTAAAAGAGAAGAACGGGAAGAAAATTCGAAGAAAATAGATAAGTCGATAGTCAGCGCGATTAATGACATAAAAAAACATAGAGAAGCAATCCTTAACTGTAAAGACTTTCAAAGTTCTTACATAAAAGAGAAAAAAGAACATCCATTTAGAGGCAACGCATGTCAAAAAATGATTGATATATATCAAGAGAGAATTGTTGGATATCAGGAGAAAATTCGTCAAAACTTAAACCAAATAAAAGCGATATTAAAAAGTGCGCCGCAAGAAATGGATGATGTGGAAGAATTCGAGGAAATAATTGATGATATACATGAAGCAAAGCAGTGTGATGAAATTTTTGATTCAGCTTTAATTTGTTTATCGAACATACAGAATGAGCTAGATATTCAGCTGGAAAATCCTTTAACAGAACTCAGAGCTTCACACATTAACGTTAAAACTGAGCTAACTAGGTTATAAGAACCAAATCTTTAGGGTAATGAAAGCACTTTAATTCAAGACAGCTCTTAGTCTGTGTTTTAATTTGGTTGTGTTTTATTAAAAAAACTTTAGATTTATTTTATAATCGATACTCAAATATAATGACTCAAACTTGGGATTTGTTGCAAACAGGGCAAAAGGAAGGCTATAAAATTGCGTATATCAATGCTCGTATTATCGACCCGGAAACTAAGCTTGATATAAAAGGTTCATTATTGACTGAAGGGGATAAAATTGTTGACTTTGGTGAATCATTATTTTCAACAAGTGGGGTCGACGAAACAATAGACTGTAAAGAGCTTGTTCTAATGCCAGGCCTTATTGACATTCACGTACATTTTCGTGAACCAGGGCAGGAACATAAAGAAACTATATATACAGGCAGCAAATCTGCAGCTGCGGGAGGCGTTACAACTGTAGTTTGTCAGCCGAACACTGCTCCAGCAATTGATAGCGTTGTTTTGGCTAAATATTTGAAATATAGAGCACTTGAAACTTCACATGTAAACGTTGAATTTTACGCTAAAATCACCACTTCGGAAGAAAAGTTGACTGAAATGGCACTTTTAAAGGAAGCAGGTGCGGTTGGGTTCACTGATGATGGCATGCCAGTTATGAACCCAATGATTATGAGACAGGCGCTGCTTTATTCAAGTATGCTGGGTGTTCCTATTGCTCAACATGCAGAAGATTTAAATTTATCTGCTGGTGGCGCAATCAATGCAGGTAAAATTTCTGAAGAATTGGGAGTAAAGGGAATCTTGAGTGCGTCAGAATCGGTTATGGTGAGTCGCGATATACTGCTCATGAAAGATATGGAAAATGTGCACTACCATATTCTACATGTCTCTTCAAAAGATTCACTTGATGCTATTAAACGTGCAAAAGACTTGGGATTAAATGTTACGTGCGAAGTAACCCCTCATCACTTCACTTTGACTGAAGATATAGTAAAGCAACATGGAGCAATTGCAAAAATGAACCCGCCACTTCGCACTGAAGAAGATCGTTTAGCTATGGTTGAAGGTTTAAAGACAGGTGTGATTGATTGCATTGCAACCGATCACGCTCCGCATGATCGTAGTTCTAAAGATCTGCCACTTGAAAATGCTGCATTTGGTATTGTTGGTCTTGAAACAATGCTGCCCCTTTCACTTGAACTCTATCACAGTGGGCAAATGGGTTTACTTGATGTGCTCGCAAAATTGACATATAAGCCTGCAGATATAATACACATACCACGTGGTCGTATACAAAAAAACCTTGCTGCAGACTTAATTTTAGTTGACCTCAATCATGAATGGGAAATTAAAACTGACAACTTTGCTAGTAAATCAAAAAATTCCCCTTTCGATGGGCGCAAAGTAAAAGGACACGTAGTACGTACTGTTGTGTCCGGCAAAACTGTATACTCACAGAAGCCCCCTCTCATCATTCCAGTACCCCCTATCCAAGTAGCGTGACACTGGTTCCTTTATGACGGTGTCATCAAAGTAGCCTCCTTTACTTGTCATCCAAGTAGCCTGACTCTTGGATCCAGGAAAAAGAATGGTGTCATGAAAGTAGCCTCCTTCTCCTGTCATCCAAGTAGCCGACACTGTGATCCAGAAGACTTAATTTTAACCAAGTGGCTGGAATGACATCATCCTTTTTTTGGGATTCCAGCGTCACGTGCTGGAATGACACCTTCCGTATAAATATTAAAAAATTTACCAAACGAAAAAAAAGGCAAAAGAAGCCCTAGGGTAGCTAATTATTCACTATCCATTTTTTAAGTTGGCGTTTTTTGATGTTTTAAATAGCGTATTTCAGCTCATATTAGGTAAAAACCTAGAAATTTGATAAAGACATAGAGTGCACATAGTGCAAAAAATTAAACATGAGACGCCAGATACGTTGAGTTTTTTTGTCATTTAATCTGTACAGAGAAGATAAATAAATAGCTTCAGTACTATGATAAGGAGGCTGGCAAGGTTTGTAAAGCAATTTTTTCGTTTCTACTGAATGACGGCTACGCGCTGCCAAAACTGGCTTGTTATGCAAGAAGTCCACTCTAAGACCTTAGCACCGTTATGAAAAAAGCCTATTTACTCTAATCTACCTTTCTATAAAAGACCTATCGACTGTTGCAATTATAGGCGTAAATAAGAATGATAAAAGAGTACGGGATTGAGTAACTATGTACACTTCTGCTGGCATACCAGGGTATAGGTATACGTTTTTAAACTGAGCAAGCTCTGACTTTGGTATCACCACGCGCACTGAATAATAACGCCCTAGTCTTGGATCATCAAGAGCATCAGGAGAAATATGGCTTACTATACCACTAATTAAACTTAAACGACGTGCACTGTAAGCACTTAATCGGACTTTAACCTTTAGTCCTTCTAGCCCATCAATAGAGACTATGTTGCTATCTTTCTTTTGTGCCGACAGTACCTCTTCTATGTTTCTGGTCTGAATTTTAGCATCTATTATTAGATCATCATCCGATGGCACTACGCTCATGATCGGAACTCCAGATTGTATAACACCGCCTTCAGTATGGTATCTTATATCTGTGACTATCCCATCTTGAGGCGATTTAATTATTGTACGTGCTAATGAATCTTCAGCAACCATCAGTCTCTCTTTCAAGTCTGCAATAGACGTACTAACTTCCTTAAGTTCAGCGTTTGCTCTTTCTTGAGAATCATTTCTCACGTTTATAATTTCTAATTCGTTCTCTCCAATTTTTTGCTGCACTTGAGATATTGCAGAACGGTAATGTCCAACTCTGCCTTCAATTTCAGCAAACTGCTTTTCTAAAGCTAAAATGTGTGGTTTGCTTATATGGCCACTATCAAGTAATTGTCTTTTTGTTTCCAACTCCTCAGTTATCAAGTCATATTGCTTATGAGCTGCATTTAGTTGAAAGTTTAGCCCCGCTAATTCATCATTTAACTGCTTTATACGTTGTTGCAGTATGTCTGTTTTTCCCAATATGCTCTTTCTCTGAGGGTTGAACAACTTTACTTGATTCTTTATCACTTTATTTACAAGTTCATCGTTAGATAATTTTTTAACCTCATCAGAAAATTCTAGTGTGTCCAAATCTACTCTGATTGCAAGAAGCCTTGCTTCTGTTGCTAAAAATGATAAGAGCTTCTCTTTGATGATACTTAAACCCGCCTTCTCGTTAACATCACTCAACAAAACTAGAGGCTCATCTTTTTTAACTGCTTGGCTCTCTTTGACTAAAATTTTGCTTATTATTCCTCCCCCCAAGTGTTGAACTATTTTCCTATTTGAAGATACAATAACTTCTCCACTTGCATGCACCGCCCCGTCAATTGGAGCTATAGCCGACCAAATACCACCTATCCCAAAAAGATGAGTATCACTATCAGACCAAAAGATAGTGGCCCCCATGTTACTTTTAGGACTTCATTTACGTTATTACTTTCGCGTTTTAAAATAAAATTTATCACTGCATCAATGAATGCGAACGTCTTATCCAAAAATCTTGGGTACTTCTTCTTTTTATTTCTTGTTTCTTGCATATTTATATCATCACTATGGCCAACCAGGTCTTTCAAAGAAAATCCAGTGCTAAGCTTTTTTAACTTACTGATCATAATACTACTGTGAATTTGTGTTAACTCAAGATAACACACAAAAACAAAGAATCTATAATTTAAGCATTCCATTTAGACTGTAGAGCACCAGAATAAACTATTTAGTAACAATTCCTGCATCAACTATGTTTTTAAAATTTTTTGACGTTTAACTTTATTATAACTTTTTCTTTATTTTGTGAATATCTGAGTTACTTATATTATGTAAGAAATCTATTGCCAACCAGTCAATATTCTGTTAGGAATTAAGATAATATAAAGTTATTATGCTTAAATTGGAAAGCAGAAAGTTCCTAATCTCTGGCGCATCAGGCGGAATAGGGCAAGCAATTGTAAAAATTATGCACAAAGCCGGAGCAACTTTATGTATTTCTGGCACAAAAAAAGAAGTGCTCGAAGAAGTTGCTAAACAATATGAAAAAAATATGCACGTTCTCCCTTGTGATTTATCAAATGCTGAGGAAGTAAATCAACTAGTAAACAGAGCAAGTGAGTTGATGGAAGGCTTTGACGGGCTCGTATGCAATGCGGGTATTACGCGAGACAGTTTATTATTGAGAATGACAGATGAAGCATGGCAAAAAGTAATTGATATTAACTTGAGCTCTACATTTAAGCTGAGTAGAGAAGCATGTAAGAAACTAATTAAGAATAATTGGGGAAGAATTATAAATATTTCCTCAATAATAGGGCTAACAGGAAACGCCGGGCAAGCAAATTACGCAGCGTCTAAAGCTGGAATAATAGCTATGAGCAAATCTATAGCAAAAGAAGTTGCAAGTCGTAATATAACAGTAAATTGTATTGCTCCTGGATTTATAGATACTAAAATGACTGAAGTTTTAAATGAAGGACAAAAGGGAAAAATATTAGATAATATTCCAATGAAAAGAATGGGAACAGGGGAAGAAATAGCAGCAGGGGTCTTATTTTTAGCAAGTGATGAAGCAAAATATATAACAGGGCATGTGCTCAATATTAATGGTGGGTTATTTATGTAGCAACACTTATGTATGGACAAATTATAATTTTTACTTTAAAATAAAAAATGTGTAGGTTTAGGTTTACGTTAATTTATTATTTAGAGGCAAAAAAATGAGCTCTATAATGGAATTTTTTAGTGTTTTTTGTGTAGTATTGCTTTTCTCTTTCTCAGGTTATGCAGCTGACCCTGATATGGATGACACAACTAAAGTAATATGCAATATTATTGGTTATGTTTGGGATATAGGCGGTCCACTTATGACGGTAGTAATAATTGGTGCAGCTTTGCTTGCAATATTTGGCAGGATGCCGTGGCCAGCTCTCTTTGCTCTTGCCATGTTCTGTAGTGTATTTTTTGGCGCTAAAACTATCATAACGAACATTATGCCCAATGTAAGCAATGAAGCAAAAGCTACGTTGGAAAAGTGTGGAAAGAAATAACCCATAAAAGTACAGAAATGCTATCCATTAAACCGCTTCATATCTTCAACTTGCAACAAATAAGGGCTATCTTTTGGTAGAGTTTTAACAGCTAGCTCAGCATATTTTGTAAATTGCTTTAAATCACCTTCAATACAAGCCTTTTTTGTCAAGGCAAAATAATGCATTGCCGTATCAGCTTCACATTTATATGCAATGCTTAAATATTTCCAGACAAAAGCGTTATTTGGTTCTACATTCAAAATCTGCTCCAGGTAAAAAATCGCCTTTTTTGCATCACCGTGTAATAATAAAGTATGAGATAATGCAAGTTTCACTAAATAACTGTTTTTCTCAGATAAATACCTAAGCGATTCCTCATACATTTTTATTGCTTCACTTAAATTTCCGGCCTTGTATAGCATTTCTGCTTTTAATTCATATAGGTATGGGTCATTGCGTGACTCTTGAATCAATAAATTAACTTTAGCAATAGCCTCTTCTATCTTTCCTTGCCTATAGCAAACTATAGCATTTACATACTCAGAATTATTTTCATATTTATTAGATAACACATGAATAGGAGCAAAGAAAGAGTCTAGCTTTGCAACCACACGCTCAAACTTTAGTAACTTATCCACAAAAATTGGTTTTACGTTGTTTTTGACCTTATAATTTTGTACAGCAAATATGCGTTTCTCACTAAGTGGGTGAGTGCGGAAATATTCCTCGGTGTTCTCATGCTCAATACTTTTAAAATAATCAAAAATCTCTTTCATACCTGAATTATCATAGCCAGATTCATCAAGGTACCTTAAAGCATAGCTATCTGCTACACTTTCTTGCTCTTGAGAATAGTTAAAAAATAGCCTTGAACTGAGTGCTACACCACTAAGCAAAATTGCACCAGCAACTTGAGGGTTAATGATAATACTAGAAACTAATCCTACCATATAACTAATCATTGCTACCGATTGAAAATAACCCATAGCACTACTCATTTGCAATATATGACCAGCAGATATGTGAGCAATCTCATGTGCTAATATACCAAGCAGGACATAAGGTTTAGCCGAATATTGTAAAAGTCCTAAATGAATGAAAATACTGTTATTGTTAATTACAAAAGCATTAATCGAATTGTCATTAATTATAAAAACTTTTATTTGCTCATGATCAATATCCGCAGCAGAAAATAAAGGTTGCGCTAGCTCTTTCACTATTGCTTCCACTTCACTATCTCTAATAATGTTAATAGAGTAAGTATTATTATAATATGCAAAAAAGAACAATAAGGTCAAAAACTTAGCAACTCTAAACATGAAAATTCTGTGCTTGTATAATTTATAGGAATTCTATATTTTAACACTTAAATTATACAAATTTATAAACGCTAGTTTAAATTTTTAACGTAACTGATAAGTTTGTCGATGGTAGTTAACTTAATTTTATGTTGTTCAGCAAATTTAAGTAACTGAGGTAAGCGCATCATAGAGCCATCATCATTCACTAATTCACAAATAACTGCTGAATGATCAAACCCTACTAACTTCGCCATTTCAACACTCGCTTCAGTATGACCAGCACGTTGTGCCACTCCATCTTTATGTGCAATTACAGGAAAAACATGACCTGGAGTTATGATGTCATCCTGAGTACCATCCTTGTTGATAGCAGCATGTATAGTTTTCGTTCTATCCTCTGCTGAAACACCGGTTGTAATGCCATAACGTGCATCAATTGATGTAGTAAATGCGGTATGATTTTCACCAATATTTTTCTTTTCCATGAAATTAAGGCCCAACCTTTTCATGTGAAATTTAGTCATTGCTAAGCAAACAACCCCTGTACCGTACCTAACCATAAAAGCCATATGTTCCGGCTTTATTTTCTCAGCTAAGACAATCAAATCGCCTTCATTTTCTCTTTTTTCATCATCAACTAAAATGAATAATTTACCGGAACGAGCATCCTCTAATACATCTTCCACAGAAGAAATACCGGGTAGACTCATTGAAGCATAAGTGGCCTGTACCATAATAATTTACTTAAATTCAATCTTAACTATTTTATACAATTTCTCTCCATTTGGCACTGTCACTTCCACATACTCGCCGACTTTTTTGCCGATTAAGGCACTCCCGAGTGGTGAACTAGTAGATATTAACTGCTTTGAAACATCAGCTTCATATTCGCCTACAACCTTATAAACATATTCCACTTCACCGTTATTATCACTTAACATGCTTAATGTCACAGTTGCACCAAACATTACTGAATCACCAGACAAATTTTTTACTTCTATTACTTCCGCATGTGAGAGCTTACTTTCTATCTCCATTATACGGCCTTCAATAAAACCTAACCTTTCCCGTGCTGCATGATACTCTGCGTTTTCAGACAAATCACCTTGATCACGAGCATCAGAAATAGCCTGTATCACAGAAGGTTTTTCTTCCTTTAATTTTTCAAGTTCGGCTTGCATATTCTCAAAACCTTCACCCGTTATAGGAAATTTATTAATAATGGATGAAGCCATAATCACCACCTAAACGCAATTAAATTGAGTAACGAAATTACTCACAATGTTAAAAATATCACCTTTTATATCATCACTCATGTCATTTGACAACTTTTTTAAAACCCCAGGATGCACAGTATGAAAATAATTAATAAGATCATGTTCAAATTTATTAATGTAACTTATTTGTATTTTACTTAACTGATTATACAGGTTAGAAAAAATATACATCAGCACTACTTGCTCTTCTATTGACATAGGTAAATGTTGTTTTTGCTTTAATAACTCGACAAGATATTTACCCTTATTCAAGGATAATTGAACACTAGCATCAAGATCAGAACCAAATTTTGCGAAATCTTCTAATTCTCTATACTGAGCTAAGCTTAGCTTTATAGAACCAGCACCTTTCTTCACAGACTTTAGTTGTGCAGCAGAACCAACCCGTGAAACTGACAAACCTATATTTACTGCAGGTCGAAATCCTTTATAAAATAATTCAGACTCAAGAAAGATCTGCCCATCGGTAATTGAAATAACATTTGTTGGCACATATGCAGATACATCACCAGCTTGAGTTTCGACAATTGGCAAAGCAGTTAAAGCCCCCTGCCCTTTTTTATCAGACATTTTAGCAGCTCTTTCAAGCAAGCGAGAATGTACATAGAATATATCTCCAGGGTAAGCTTCACGACCAGGAGGACGTCTGAGCAATAAAGACATCTGCCTATATGCCACAGCATGCTTAGATAAATCATCATATACAATCAAACAATGCATTCCATTGTCACGAAAAAATTCCCCAATAGTGCAACCAGCATAGGGTGCTAAAAATTGCATAGGCGCGCAGTCAGATGCACTAGCCACAACTACAGTTGTATACTCTAATGCTCCACTTTCTTTTAGCTTATTTACCACTTTTGCTACTGTTGAAATTTTTTGTCCAATAGCGACATAAACACAGTAAATTTTTTGATTTTCGTTTACCTCATCATTAATCTTCTTCTGATTTATAATAGTATCAAGCGCAATAGTAGTTTTACCAATTTGTCTATCGCCAATAATTAATTCACGTTGCCCTCTACCTATTGGAATTAGCAAATCTATAATTTTAATTCCTGTTTGCAACGGTTCATGCACAGATTTACGATCAATAATGCCTGGCGCTTTAGATTCTATATCCATTCTGTTTTTGGCTCTAATTTCCCCACCGTCGTCTATAGGATGGCCCAACGCATTTACAACTCTCCCTAACAATTCATGCCCTATAGGCACCTGCACAACATCACCACTACATTTTACAACGTCCCCTTCTTTCACATCACGGTCATTACCAAGCACAACTATTCCAGCCGTATCATGATCTAAATCAAGAACTATTCCTTCTACACCGCTTGCAAAAAATACCTTTTCACCGAATTTTGCTTTTTCCAGCCCATAAACCAATGCGATACCATCTGTTACTGAAATTACTTCACCTATATTTTCCCGCTTTATAGGATTATCAAACGTCTCAACTTTTTCCCTTATTACACTTGCTATCTCAGAAACATTCATACTGTTCTTCATACAAAATTCCTTACTTTTAATATTTCCATTTTACTTAAGTCAACTAACCTATCTAAGTAACTTTTTAGCGAAGCATCGATCAAATTAAAACCATACCTAACTACGAAGCCACCTAGTATAGAAGGGTCAACCACATTGCTTACTTTTATTATTTTACCAAGAAAGCTCAAAGATTCGGTAATTATTTTTATATCAGATTCCTTTAAAGCTTCTGCTGACTTTATAGTAATTTCAAATTCATTTTCATTTTCTTTTGCAAGACTTAAGAATTTTTCTAATATAAGGATCAATAAACTAGAGCGTTTGTTTGTAAATATAACCATAATAAATTTTACTAAATTTTCACTCAAGTGCTCATTTATAGAAAGCATCACTTCCTTTTTGTGTGCAAAAGAAATCATAGGATGAGATAGGTACACAAAAACATCACGTTGATCCTTAAAAAAAGCCAATAAAAATTCTACTTCTTTTCTTATAATATCTAACCTGCTTCCTGAAACATGAAACAGCACTCTAGCGTAAGATGAAACTAAATTATTGTATTGGGTCTTTTTCATATTAAATCCAGTAAATCTAAATTAATTCAGCTACAAATCTTTCATTCTTCAATCCAAGCATTTTTTATATAAACAGGTCTTCTCTTTAAGGAAAGAAAATATAAATCATATCTGACTGAATAATCTAAAAAACTAAGGTTTTTACTTAAGAAATACTTAGAAGAATTTATAATAGACTGACATTGAAGATGAGATATCGGTATTTCTTTTCCAAGTAAACTTGTTTTAACTTCTATAAAAATCAGCTCCTTTTTTTAGATACAATTAAGTCAATTTCACCGAACTTACAACGGTAACGGCGTTTTATAACATTATACCATTTCAGTTTTAAATATACTAAAACTAATAACTCGCCAAAGTAACCTACAAAGTAGCGTAACCTACTTACCACAAGAAGAACAATTATGATAACAATTAACTTTGTGTAACTACTTTGCCTCCTTCTTTATTTTTACTATAAACCTTACCTCTTGCTGCAATATCCCTATCAACCAGTTCTATCACTGCCATTGAAGCGCAATCACCCTTTCGAGTGCTAAATTTTATTATTCTAGAATACCCACCTTTACGATCTTGATAACGGCTGGCTAAGACGTTTAATAACTTATCAACTGCTAACTTACTATTATGAAGGCGTGAAAGCAAAAGTCTTCTACCATGTAAAGTATTCTTATTCTTAGCAATTGTAATAAACTTTTCGACATATGGACGAAGGTCCTTAGCTTTTGGTAAAGTAGTTACAATCTGCTCATGGTTAATTAATGAGATAGATAGATTCTTTAACGTCGATAATCTATGTTCAGTGCAACGAGATAGTTTACGTTTTTTTATTCCATGTTTCATATATCACCTAATCTTCATCAGTATGTTGTTTAGCCAACTCATCTATATCCTTAGGTGGCCAGTTTAGCACATTCATACCCAAAGACAAGCCAAAATTAGTCAAAACTGCCTTAATCTCATTCAAAGACTTTCTGCCAAAATTAGCAGTTCTTAACATTTCACCTTCTGTCTTTTGCACAAGATCACCTATATAAGTGATGTTTTCGTTTTTCAGACAGTTATGAGACCTGACAGATAATTCCATTTCATCTACCTTACGCAATAAGACAGGGTCATAACCCAAATCTTTAGCACCACTAGACGAAGAAACCTGCGATTTTTTATAACTTACATCAGAACTAATAAAGGGCTGAAGTTGCTCCTGTAATATTCTTGCAGCAGAGTCAACAGCTTGACTCGGAGAAATTGTACCATCAGTTTCAATTGACAATATCAGCTTATCCTTATCAGTCACTTGGCCAACACGACTGTTCTCTACCCTGTACGAAACCCTGTTGACAGGGCTATACAAAGCATTAACTGGAATAAAACCAATTAAATCCTGTTCACTCATAAGCTTCAAAAGTTCATTTTCTTTATATTTAGTTACAGGAAGATAGCCTTTTCCGCTAGCCACATATATGGTCATGTTAAGCTCCACATTTTGCCCCAGCGTACATATTAACAAATCTTTATTAACAATAGAGCATTGATCATCAGTTTCTATCATCCCAGCTAATACCTGGCAAGGCCCTTTAGCGTTTAAATTTAAGCATTTATTAGAAGCACCATTTAATTTACACCTCAACATACCCATATTTAATACTATATCAGTTACGTCTTCTCTCACCCCTTGAATTGAAGTGAACTCATGAGTTACACCTTCAATTTTTATTCCATAAACAGCACTACCTTTAAGAGAAGATAACATTACACGTCTTAATGCATTACCTAATGTTAAAGCAAAACCACTTTCCAACGGTTCTAGCACTATATCACTTTTTTCACTTGAATCATCTGATATTACCTTAACTGAACTAGGTTTAATCAATTTATCTAAATTGCTACAGAGAGAAACATCATTATTATAATACATAAAATAACCTTTTCAAATATCCTATACTCTTCTTTTTTTTCTTAACCTGCACCCATTATGAGGAATTGCGGTTTTATCTGCAATTGAAGTCACAGTCAACCCACAGCTCTGAAGTGCTTTAACCGCAGCTTCGGTACCAAAGCCAGGACCGCGAATTATTACAGAGACAACCTTCATACCAAATCTCTCCATTGCGTTCTTCGCAGCAGACTCCGCAGCCTTACCTGCAGCATAAGGTGTGGATTTTCTCGAACCTGAAAAACCACATGCACCCACAGAAGTTTGACATAGCGTATTACCATGAACATCAGTTACATTTACAAAAGTATTATTAAAAGTTGCACGAATATGGACAACACCAGTAATAAACTCCTTCTTACTCTTACCAACCGTTTTGACTTTTTTCATTAAAACTCACAATAATAATAAATTTTATTTTTTCCCAGCAATAGGCAACCGAGATCTACCTTTACGAGTCTTAGCATTAGTATGAGTCCTTTGCCCTCTCACAGGTAAACCTTTTCTATGTCTCACCCCTCTATAGCATCCCATTTCCACTAAAGATTTTATGTTCATAGCCACTTCTTTTCTGAGCTCACCTTCTATAACATAATTTTGTCTAATGAAACCGCTGATCTTTTCTATATCTTCATCTCGTAATTCTGAAACACGTTTGCGCTTATCAACTTCGCAAGCGTGACAAATTACATTCGCAGTAGCAATACCTATACCATATATATAAGTTAATGCAAAAGGAACACATTTCCTCACTGGAATATTTATGCCTGCAATACGTGCCACTGGTACCTCGATACTTTATTAATAACAACTCTTAATTTATACCATAAAACAACTCAGAGTCAAACCAAATTACAAGAAATTTTACTTTCAATCTCTTGCGTTACCTCATCAACACTCAAATTAGCGTCAATTGTTAATAATTTGCCTTTATAATACTCGCGTAAACCTTTCATTTGAAGGTGATATTCACTTATTCTCTTATTAATTGCAGACATATCAGCATCATCAATTCTTTTCTCTAACCTCGTACTTTTACATTTAGCACAAGTAGTACTCTTAAAAGAAGATACACTATATATGCTTTTACAGTCCAAACACGCGAGACGATTTTTTAACCTATCGATTGCAATATTATCGTCAAGCTGCAGCTCAACTACAATGTCAACATCCCTATTATATTTTTCTTGCAAAACTTGAGTCAAAAAATGAGCCTGGTTTAAATTTCTCGGAAAACCATCTAATAAGCAATTATCATCCACTAATGCAAGCTGGTCACGTAATAATCCACATATAATTTCATCTTGAATTAAATTACCAGATTCCACGGTACCCTTTATTTTTTTACCTAACTCACTACTGCTAGATATAATATTCCTTAATAAATCCCCTACTGAAATTAATTTTAAATTATATTTTGCTATTAACAAGCTTGACTGAGTACCTTTACCAGAACCTGGAGGACCAAAAATCGTAATGATCATCTTACTTTCCTCGTTTTAGACTCATATTTCTTTATCCAGTTGTCGTACCTATTTGAAAAAATATAAGATTGTATTTGCATAATAGTATCAGTAATAACGTTCACTATAATCAGTAAGCTCGTCCCACCAAAAATAAATGGTATATCATAATAATATCTCATAACTTCAGGTACAGTACATATGACTACCAAATACGCAGAGCCAATGAATGTCAACTTAAAAACTATATCTTGAAGGTAATCAGAAGTATGTTTCCCAGGCCTTCTACCAGGTATAAAACCACCATTTTTTTTAAGAAAACCTGCGTTTTCCTCTGGATTAAATATAAAATTGGTATAGAAAAAATTAAAAAATACTATCAGCACCAAATAGGCTACAATATATACTACTTTATTTGCCATAAAGTAATTCAAAATAAAATCAGAAAAAGCGTGCCCCTTATAGAAATTTGCAATTGAAATAGGTGTCAATAAAATTGCATTAGCAAAAATGGTTGGTACTACACCAGATAAATTAATCTTCAATGGAATATAAGGAAAATCGTCATTATGTAATCTTTTAAATTGCTTTTTAGGATGTTGAACAATAACCTTTCTATAAGAAGACTCTACAAAAATGACTAAGAGTAGCAGCAAAAAAAACAATACCAAAACAAAAAGGATAATAAATAACGATACGCTACCGTTTTTATTTAACGTTAACAAAGATGACAAAGCGCTGTGTAACTCTGATATTATACCCGTGAAAATGATTAATGAGATACCATTGCCTATACCGCTAGCGCTGATTCGTTCACCAAGCCATATTAAAAGCATAGTTCCACCTAAAAGGCTGAAAACACCTATTGTACGAAACATAACACCAGGTTCGATTACAACCAATACCCCTTCCCTATTCATCCCTTCCAATCCAACCAAAATTGGAATTGATTGAAATACACAAATTACTATGGTCAGATAGCGTATATAAGAATTCATCTTTCTACGGCCTGACTCTCCATCATTCTTAACTTCCTTCATTCCTTTAATCGCAGAAGAAAGTAACTGAATAATGATAGAAGCCATTATATATGGCATAACGTTCAATGCTAGAATTGTCATTCTAGCCAATGCACCACCAGAAAATAAATTAAATACTCCAAAAACGCCTGAGCCATCTTTGGGAAATATATCATTAATTACATCAAGATTAATTCCAGGAATAGGCACATAAGTACCCAAGCGATAGCAAATTAAAGCTATTAGCGTAAAAAATATACGCTTTAATAAATCGCCTTTATATAACAACGTAGGATCCAAGCTATTAAATGCTGATTTATTGCCCATGACTTACGATAGTATTTCCACACTACCACCAACTGAAGCTACAGATTTTTTTGCAGCTTCTGACGCAAAATCAACATGAAACACAAATTTTTCGCTCAACTTACCTTTATTAAGAAGTTTAATTTTATCCTTAATAGACTTTATAAAACCTAATTTATACAGCCTCTCCTTATCTATAACAGAGTCTTTCACTATTTTTTTAGCTTCCATTAAGCGCTGTATATCGCCAACATTAATTATAGAGTATATGCTCCTACGTATAGGCTTAAAACCTCTTTTAGGCAAACGAGTATATATAGACTGTTGTCCACCCTCAAAACCATTTATAGAAACTCCACTTCTAGCCTTCTGCCCTTTATGCCCTCTACCGGATGTTTTACCTTTACCACAACCGATACCTCTACCCAGCAACTTAGGCTTCTTTTTCTTAGATAATTTAGTAAATATAGAGTTTAATTTTACAGCATTATTCATACTTTACCTGTTTCCAACTATCTCGCTAATCTTTTTGCCTCTTTTGCTTGCTACCTGACGAGGAGATAACATACTATCAAAAGCCTTAAACACCGCACATATAACGTTATGAGGATTATTTGATCTAGTGGATTTAGCTACCACATCCTTTATACCTAACACCTCAAAAACTGACCTAATCGCTCCACCAGCAATAATACCTGTTCCGGCTCTTGCGGTTCTTAAAACTATCTCACCAGAACAAAATTTAGCTTTAATATCATGATGCAAAGTTCTACCTTCACGCAAGTACACTCTAATCATCGATTTCTTTGCAGCATTTACAGCTTTGACTCTTGCTTCAGCAACTTCTGCGTGCTTACCTATTCCACATCCTACCCTACCCTTCTCATCGCCAACAACAACCAAAATTGAAAATGAAAATCTTCTACCCCCTTTGGTAACCGTTGTTACTCTTCGTACCGAAACTAAAAGCTCTGATAAATCATTATTATTTTGTAAATTCTTTATAGCCATATTCAAACCCTTCTAAAACTCAAATCCAGAACTTCTTAAAGCCTCAGCAAATTGAGAAACTAATCCTGTATATTTATACGCTCCACGATCAAACGTAAGCTGCTGCTCTAATTTCATGCCAGATAGACGCTCAACCATTAAAGAAGAAACCTGTTTTATAGTTTCAGCATTGACCTTCCTTTTACATACTCCCCTAATTTTAGCATCCAAAGTAGAAGCAGAAGTGAGAGTTACTCCTTTTGCATCGTTAATTAACTGAACATAAAAATGTTTATTAGATTTAAATATGGATATACGTAAACGCTCAACACCATTATTGAGTTTCTTTCTATTACGTAACTTCCTTTTTTCAGAATTACTTAAAAAATTATACGATCTTTTCATTTTAATTACTTCTTTTTACTTACAACCTTACGCAGCATAAATTTGCCTTTTATTACAATGCCCTTACCTTTATAAGGATCATATTTTCTAATTTTGCATATATCAGACGCCACCATATAGACCTTCTGCTTATCCATACCACTAACTACTAAGTGAGTTGGCTTTATGCACTTAATCTCAACATCTTTAGGCACTTTATATTTAACATTATGGCTATAACCAAGATACAAAGTCAAATACTTACCATCACACTCTGCCTTATATCCAACACCGTTGATCTCAAGATTAACAGAAAAACCATCAACCATACCGTTAATGATATTATTAATATTACTCCTATAAGTGCCCCACATAGGCTTTATTTTATCATAATTATCTTTATCTTGATCAACAGAAAGCAATAGCTGATTATCAATAATCTGACACACAACATCCCTGATCAAGCTAACTTCTTTTTCAGCCTTAGCACTCTTTATTAACATACTACCATTATTATATTCAACTGAAATACCAGCAGGAATATTGATAGGAGCAGCACCTATCCGAGACATAAATTTCTCCTATTATTTAAAACACACGACACAAAACTTCTCCACCAACCTTTAACTTATGTGCATTATAATCAGTCATCACTCCTTTGGGTGTCGATATAATAAAAATACCAAGACCATTATATGCTTTAGAAATGTCCTTATACTTAGAATAACGACGACAACCAGGCTTTGACACCCTAACTATGTCACTAATTACAGGTGATTTCTCATAATACTTCAATTTTACAATGAAAGAAGGCAAATTATCTACAACTTGCTTTTCATAATCAAGGATATACCCTTCCTCTTTTAAAATCTCCAATATAGAAGAATTCATCTTAGAAAATAGTACCCTTGTCGCCCTATGCATTGCTAATTGAGCATTACGTATCCTTGTTAAAAAATCACCAATACTATCAGATAACGCCACAATATACTCCTTATATTATATTTACCAACTAGATTTTGTAACTCCTGGAACTTGCCCAAAAGAACATAAATCACGCAAAACAATTCTACATAAACCAAATTTTCTATATACTCCTCTTGGTCTCCCAGTCAAAGCACACCTATTTCTAATTTTGGTTTTAGAAGAATTTCTAGGCAATTTTTTAATTAATTTATTTTGAGCTGTAAACCTTTCTACAATAGACAAATTCTTATTATTTATTATAGATTTCAATTTTTCTCTTTTTTCTTTATATTGATCACACAGCTTTATTCTGCGAAGATTTCTTTCTATAATAGATTTTTTTGCCATATATTTCTCCTCTCAATTAATCAAAAAAAGGAAATTTAAAAGCCAGTAATAATTCTTTTGCTTCCTTATCACTAGCCGCAGTTGTTACAATGTTAATGTCCATACCTATAATTTTACTTATTTTATCATAGTCTATTTCTAAAAACGAGATGTGTTCCTTTATACCAAAGGAAAAATTACCATTACCGTCAAATTGCTTCACACTAAACCCTCTAAAATCTTTTTCCCTTGGCAAAGCAATATATATCAATCTTTCTAAAAATTCATACATTTTATCTCTACGCAAAGTTACTTTACAACCTACTGTAGCACTTTTTCCGATCTTGAAGCCAGAAATAGATTTTTTTGCAAAAGTTGATACAGGCTTTTGCCCTGCAATCAAATATAGGCTATCAAGTGGTTCATTTATTGCTTTACTATCTGTAGCAGCATCTCCAACGCCCATATTGATACACACCTTGATAAGTTTAGGTACTTGCATTATATTGCCGTAATTAAACTCATCCTTTAAGGATTTTACTATGCTATCTTTATACAATTCTTTAAACATATCAACCTAATCTATCACTTCTCCAGAAACTTTTGCAAAACGCACTTTTCTACCGTCTATAACCTTAAACCCCACTCTAGTCGGAGTTTTATATTTAGGGTCCAATGTCGCAACGTTGGATATATCAACAGCTAACTCTTTATTTAATATACCACCACTACTACCAGCTTTTGGCTTAGTATGTCTCTTATGTACATTTACTCCAGAAACAATTACCTTTCTTTTAGTATCACGTACCACAACTTTAATCACTTTACCAATTTTTCCCTTATCTCTACCAGTTAAAACTATAACATCGTCATCACTTCTTATTTTAGCACTCATTATAAAACCTCAACAGCTAATGACATTATCTTCATAAAAGAACCAGATGATAACTTTTTTACCGGACCAAACACCCGAGTGCCAAGTGGTTCACCTTGATCGTTAATCAAAACTACAGCATTGCTAGAAAAACGAATTACAGAGCCATCAGATTTCTTAATACCATTTTTCTCTCTAACAACAACGGCTTTATATACTTTTCCTTTTTCAACCTTTCCTTTCGGGTGAATAGACTTAGTAGATACAATAATCGTATCACCTATAGATGCAGATTTTCTACCACCCAATAAACCAATACAAAGCACTGCACGCGCACCAGAATTATCAGCTACTTCCAACAATGTATTTTTTTGAATCATATAAATATCCTATTCAATTTGAGCTATTAACAATAACCCATTTTTTAGTAGTAGAAATAGGCTTATGTTCTTGTATTAAAACCTTATCCCCTTTCTTACAACTATTATTCTCATCATGTGCTGTATACTTCTTGTATTTTTTTATAACCTTTTTATACAGCTCATCCTTATACACTTGTAATACCGAAACCTTTACAGTCTTATCACACTCAGCCTTAGTTACAGTACCACAAAAAACCTTTTTAGGCATTCTTTCCCTCTCTTCTTCTTTTATTTAATATAGTTAGAATACGAGCTATGCTCTTTCTTATTAAGCTAAAACGTGAAATATTGTTGCACTGCCCCAACTTCTTTTGAAAAACCAAATTAACAAACTCTTTTCTCAAATTTACAAGAATTTCATGCAACTCTTGTGAGGACCTCGATTCAATGTCAGCTATATCCATTGCAACTCCATTTAATTATGATTAGATACAAATTTACACTTCATAGGAAGCTTAGCGGTTGCCTTTTCAAGCGCCAATCTTGCTAAATGCATGGGGACATCACTGCTAATTTCAAACAATATCCTACCGGGCTTAGTTTTAAATACCCAAAATTCAACACTACCTTTCCCTTTACCCATACGTACATCTGCTGGCTTTTTACTAACAGGGGTATCAGGAAAAATTCTTATCCACACTTTACCAGAACGTTTTAATGTTCTAGATATTACACGCCTTGCAGTTTCAATATGCTTAGACTGAATCCTACCTACTTCTACAGCTTTTAAGCCATAATCCCCAAAAGATAATGTGCTACCACCTTTCGTATTACCCTTAATTCGCCCTTTAAATACCTTCTTATATTTACTCTTTTTGGGAACAAACATCTCAATATACCTTAATTACCAATATAAACCCAAACCTTAACCCCTATAATACCATATATAGTTTTTGCTTCACAAAAAGCATAGTCTATATTAGCACGTAAAGTGTGTAAAGGCAAACGACCTTCTTTATACCATTCAGTACGAGCTATCTCAGCTCCGCCAAGGCGCCCAGAACAACTTACTTTAATACCTCTAGCACCCATCCTCAAACAACTTTGAATAGCTTTTTTCATCGCTCTTCTAAATGAAACCCTTTTTTCTAACTGCTGTGCAATGCTGTTTGATATTAAAACTGCATCTATTTCAGACCTTTTAACCCCTACTACATTCACTTCCACATTATTTTTTACTTTTTCAGCTATCTTTTGCTTTATCTTCTCAATATCCGAGCCTTTCTTACCTATTATCACTCCAGGTCTAGAAGAATGTATTATTACAGATACCAAATCGATCGTACGCTCTATAATTACTTTAGAAACACCAGCATGCTTAAAAGATTCATTTATATAACTGCGAATAGATAAATCTTGATGCAACCCTTGTTTATAACCCTTCTCAGCATACCAAATAGATGACCAAGTATTAATTATTTTTAACCTAAATCCTTTAGGATTAACGTTTCCCATATTTTTGCACTTTCCTTATTAATTTTCTATTTTTATGAATCATATAATTTCCCCCAATTTTACAGTTATATTACTATAACGTTTATTAACTCTATTAGCTCTACCCATAGCTTTTGGACATACCCTACGCAAAGTAAGAGACTTACCTATTGAAATTTCTTTTATATATAAATTATCGATATCCAATCCATAATTATATTGAGCATTAGCAATCGCAGAATCTAATACCTTCCTTATAAGACCCGCAGCTTTCTTTTCACAAAATCTTAATTGCACAGTGGCAAAAGAAACTTTTTTATTACGTACTAAACCAGCAACCAAATTCAATTTACGAGGAGTTGATTTTAAAACCCTAGAACCAGCTTTAACTATTACATCTCTGTTTTTCATATCAATTACCTTCTTGTCGCCTTTTTATCACCACTATGCCCAGTAAATTTACGAGTGGGTGAAAACTCACCAAACTTATGACCTATCATATTCTGATCATTAACATTCACAGGAATGTAATCCTTACCATTATAAACAGCAAACTTTAAACCTAAACAATTAGGAAGAATTACAGAAGCCCTGGAATGAACTTTTATAGCCATGTTAACAAACCCCTTGTTTAAAGCATTATTCACCGACTTTAATATAGAAGGATGACAAAAAGGAGGCTTCCATGCAGATCTACTCATAAACTAACCTTTCAATTGTTTTATATACTTATCACTAGATTTATTTCTCCTTCGAGTTTTCTTTCCTTTTGTTGCAACACCCCAAGGAGTAACAGGATGACGACCACCAGAGGTTTTTCCTTCCCCGCCTCCATGAGGATGGTCAACCGGATTCATTGCAACTCCACGTACAGTAGGTCTAATCCCAAGCCACCTACTTCTCCCAGCTTTACCCAACTTTCTATTCTTATGGTCAGGGTTAGATACTACACCAATAGTAGCCTTGCAAGAAGATAAAATCAACCTAATTTGACCAGACCTGAGTCGTAATAAAACATATTGGCCATCACGACCAACGATTTGTGCATAACAACCAGCAGCTCTAGCAATCGCAGCACCATTACCTGGCTTCAGCTCAACATTATGAACGAAAGAACCAACAGGTATATGCTTGAGTAGCAAACAATTCCCTGGCAAAATATCAGCATCATTCCCAGCTGTAACAACATCACCTGGCTTCATACCTTGAGGAGCTAATATATAAGACTTAATATCATCTTCCTTATATGATATTAACGCCAAAAATCCCCTTCTATTTGGGTCATACTCTATTTTTTCAACTATACCTTGACCACTTCTATTACGCTTAAAATCTATCACTCTATACTTCTTTTTGTGACCACCACCTCTATGACGAGTTGTAATTCTACCATGATTATTTCTTCCACCACTGGACTTTTTACCGGATGTAAGAGACTTTTCTGGCTCATCTTTTGATAAACCAACTTTACTTACTAACACAGTCCCACGAGAAGACGGAGTAACAGGATTAAAAAATTTCATACCCATACTAAACGCTCATTATATCTAATTTTTGACCATCCATCAAAGAAAAATAAACTTTCTTTTTCTGTTTTTCACAACCAATCACCCCCCTAAAACGCCTATATTTAGGCTTAATTCTAACAACATTTATAGAAGAAATTTTAACATCAAATAGAGACTCTATTGCCAACTTTATTTGACGCTTATTTACATTTACAAAAACATACAAAGAATATTTATTAAACTTCTCCCTCAAAAAAGAGGCCTTTTCTGTAATTATAGGAGATTTTATTATATTATTATATTTGATCATAACAATCTACCTTCAAGATGCTTTAAAGTATCCTTTGTCAACATCACACATTCGTGATTCAATATATCAAAAACATTTAACCCAATAGGTTTGATTAAGTCTACATAGTGCAAGTTTTTAGCCGCACGCAACAAATCATCTCCATAATCACCAACTGTCAAAAAGGAAGAAAATTTAAAATTTTTAATACATTTACACATTTCAGACGTTTTCTTCACATCAATATTTAAATTATCCAGAATAATTACTTGATTATTTAAATACTTTAGAGATAAAGCAATTTTTAAACCAAATTTGCGTACCTTCTTATTAAGAGAATAAGTATGACTCCTCACAACAGGGCCGAAAATAATCCCACCACCTCTAAATTGAGGAGATCGCAAGCTCCCTTGTCTTGCCCTACCGGTACGTTTTTGACCATAAGGTTTAGCTGTTGTACCAGAGACATCACTGATACCTTTTGTTTTATGAGTACCAGCTCTTCTCTTCGCTAATTGCCATCTCACTATATCATGCAAAATACTCAATTTTTGCTTAGCAGAAAATATCAAAGGATTGAGCTGAGCAGTACCTACATTATCATTAGATAGATTAACTAAATTACATTCCATAACTAACTTACCAAATTACTAGCATCATCATTTACATCTAACAGTAAACCTACCGGAAAAGGAACATCTTTATGTAAAGATTTTTTAACTGCATCTCTTACAAAAACATAGGAATTTTTAAACCCAGGAACATTATTACCCTTCACAGCAATTATACTATTTTCATGATCAATGGATAATATCTTCATATTTTGTGCAGTTATCCTGCTGTTACCTAAATGACCAGCCATTTTCTTTCCTTTGAATACTCTACCAGGATCCTGACATTGGCCAGTGGAACCTTGTGATCTGTGAGCAATAGAAACACCATGAGATGCCCTAAGCCCACTGAAATTATGCCGCTTCATCACACCAGCAAATCCTTTACCTATAGAATAACCCGTAATATCAAGATATTGACCAACCACAAAATGATTGATTCCCACTTTTTTACCTCATTCTATTCCCGACAGGTCATTTAATCTACTTTCGTATAACTTACATTTATTATTTATACCCTTTTTCTTTAAATATTCCAACTGAGGTTTTGCTATATTTTTAAAATCTCCTGTGCCTAAAATGACTGAATTATAGCCACATTTATCTTGTCCTTTTATATCAATAATATAAGTTTCGCTGAGATGCAATAAAGTTACAGCCATGCGACTATTGTCAGAATACATAGCAGCATGACCAATATTCATCATTAGTAAACCAATTCTCCTCAGCGAATTTATTCTCTTCATTTCCTTCTCCTAAACCTTAACTTCCTTGACTTTTAAATCCACTTCTACGCCAGCAGAAAAAGATAAACCTGTAAGCATCTGCATCATAGTAGGAGTAAGATCATGTAAAACAATCAAACGCCTAGAAGTTCTCATTTCAAACTGTTCACGAGATTTTTTATCAACGTGAGGAGATCTATTAACAATAAATTTAGAATCTTTTCTTGGCAACGCAATCGGACCAGATAATTTTGCACTGGACCGCTTTAATTCATCAACAAATTTTCGAACACACTCCTCCAATAAAGAACAATCGAAAGCCTTAATGTTAATATATATATCTTGCTTCATCTTAGTTACTACACTCACTCCAAAATTTCAGAAACAATACCAGAACCAACAGTTCTACCACCTTCTCTTATCGCAAAACGCAATCCCTTATCCATTGCTATCGGTACTTGCAATTCTACTTCTACACTCACATTATCTCCTGGCATTACCATCTCCTTC